>CAZUCY010000114.1:0-11517 GCA_964618785.1 uncultured Ignavibacteriaceae bacterium
TTTGGACATTCAGGTTCGCAAGCACCGCAATTAATACATTCTTCATTTATTTTAAGTGCCATTTTTTCTCCTTGCTTTAGTTACTAAATAATTATTAAAATTTTATATTTTTAAACATCACACCACTTTTTTACTATTTTATACTAAATCTATGCCAAGTACTTTTCAATAAATTAATGGAAATGAAATCAATGTAATTTCAAATTTCCTAGATTTTAGCTTCTAAAGAGAGTAAAATTGACAGGTATTTTTTCAATTATGAGAATTAATTAAAATCTATCTCTCTAAATCGGCCCTTTAAAGTTGAGCATTTTGTTATGTGCAATTTATTATTGAACAACGTTTACAATTAAATTTGAGAAAGAGAAAAAATCAAGTTGATTCGTAACATCTTCTTTAAGCGAATAATTAGAAATAAATAATTCTTTTCCAACCTGATCCGATTTTTTATTGACGTTACGCATGCCATAAGTTAAGTCCCAAGTTTTTATTTTTGCAAAGGAGAAAAGGTCTCTTATGTAATCACTATCATCATAAGTAATCAACCATTTATGTTTGGATTGCTTCATGACATTTGCAAATCTTTCGTGGTCAAATGTTTTGTGAAGTGTTCCATTTTTGCCATACAATGCGGATTTTGTTGCAGAGTAATAAGGGGGATCGAGGAATATAAATACATCTTTACCATTAGCAGAAATTACTTTTTCATAATCATAGTTAGTTATTTTAGTATTTGATAAAATCTTTGATAGTGATTCAACTCTTTCAATACTCGACTTAGTAAACCTTTTTTGGAAAGCAGCATTTGAAAAGCCCCCGCTTTCAGTTGTACCGGAAAATGTGATCCTATTAAAGACAAAAAATGCCGCTGCCTTTTTAAGACTATCAAAATGATCAATATTGTTCAGTAAAAATTTATGTAATTCTTTGCCATCCAAATATTTATCCCGGAATTCAAGAATTGATTCAATAAGTTTGTTTGGATTTTCTTTACTTTCACTCCAAAAATGATAGAGATTTATATATAAATCATTTATCCAAAAAAATTTTGCAGGATATTTTTGTTTCAAATAAACAAAAATAGAACCCCCGCCAACGAATGGTTCTCTATATTCTTCAAACTCCGGTATTAATTTCGAAATTGTTTTTATTGCTTTACTTTTACCACCAGGATATCTCAAAGGACTTTTAATCATTCTTCATACGCCTTCAATTATAACTTCAAAATTGTTTTTTTGCGCTTCAGTAAAAAGTTTGTTAATAATAACGCTATGATTCCCATTTAATCCGTTAGAAGTTTTAAATTTTTCAATTTCTGAAGACATACTTCTTGATGTTATTTTCCCGGAAACATTTGTAGAAGTTAATTTTAAAACAGGTTTTGGAGTATAGTTAATATCGTTTACTTTCATATCAGTCAAATTGCAATACAAAACCATTTTTAAAAGGCCATCCTTAATATCACCTATACCAGGCAATTTAGAATTAACTGAATGTTTTCCTTCGATCAAGTATATGTTATTTCCTATAACTGCAATTTCATCTGTTGTAAAATAATATAAGCCGCCGAGATAATTCCGTATCGTAATAGTCGCTTTTGAAGAAGTTGAAAGAAATTCTTTTGGCTGTAAGGTGTGCTTTTCTCTCTTTTGAGCTTCTTTAGCTTTATTTCTTGATGTTTCCATAAAATCAGCAACACCTTTTTGGAATTGATTTTTAAATTTTTGTAATCCCCATGAATTATGAAATGCAACGTTTAATTCATTCTGCAAACGACAATAAGACTCATTAACAATATCTATGAGTGAAGAGAGAGTCTCATTTATTTCCTTTAAATTCCAGTGTAAAGCTGAACTTTTATAATTGCTTATTTCTACTATTTTACGTTTAACATAATCATTATCAAACTCTTGGTCCGTAATTTTATTTTTTCTTGAGGAATGAATAACTGCTTTATTATAATAAGCAAGAATAACATACACATCTAATAGACTCATTAATGAAACGGTATCCCATTGTATAAAGTCTCTGTCTCCTTTTGCTCCTTCATCTTTAATAATTGGAATTACTGTAATCCTTTTAGGTACATTTAAAGAATTATAAACTCTTTCAAAAGGATATGATCTTGTCCTTTTGGGAGAAACCCATACGGTAACGAAATCCAGCATTTTGAAATATTTTTATAGCATCAGCGACAATAGGATATTTAATACCATTGACTAGCATATCATCAATATTTAATACACATATTCGTCCTTCACACAATACACGAAAGGATTCTCTTGCGAAATGATATAATACACCCAAGTATTGATCATAATTGGCAAAAAGACCATCATAATCAAAAGGAGCATTAAAATATGGCGGAGATGTAACAACTAAATGAATACTATCATCGCTTATTTCGCTCATATCCATACAATTTCCGAAAATTAATTTATGATTAGTCTTCATACAATTTTATCAAAATTTTTCCTGCTAATATACAAATCGTAAGGGATGATATGAAAAGAAATGATCCTAAATGTTTTGCCGCATTGGTTCATAAATATGGTAACCGAAAGAGGTTTGGAAAAAGGTTGTCAGGTTACCTATATTATGGGGCAACAAGTGAGCAAGCTCTGAGCTGACAAATTACTTTTTATTCTTCTCTCTTAGTGATATTTATAGTTACCGGTTCTTATTGATTATTTTCCGATTGTTTAGCAACTAATTGCTGCCTCAGAAGAATATTCTGTCTAACAGCAGCGACTTTAGCGGCTATTGAAGCTGTGAGATCACCTGAAGCCAGCCCGCCTAAATGCTCAATGCAATAACTCTTTGTAAAGTCAATAACCAAAGGGACGTAGGCGTCTTTAATGTCAAGAAAGTCGTTATCATTCATAACCCTCTGGGGATAGCTGTTATAACTCATTGTTCGTGTTCCGACAGACGCAACGTTTGCGCCGATATAGAAATAAAGATACTGCCCGTTTTTATACCAGTAAGTTTTGTTTTGCTTTTCCGGAAACCTGTACAGATTATCAAAATTCTTTGAGCCTACTTCAATACATTCGTAATTTATCGAATCGACTATCTTAATAATATTCAGAATAGGATAACCCGAAATATTCAAAGGCGAACCCGGCAAAGCTGTAAATACAGCATAACTATAAGGTCCGGTATAGCTTGTATTGCATGGCGTAATGACAAAATTATCTGCATCGGTAATGCTCACTATCTGCGCAATCATTGCGGATGGAGCGGCGCTCCAAAGAGCTATTAGCTGTCCTGCGTTATTGGCAGTGAGTCCATGCGCTGTTTTAGTGACAGTATTTGCAGATTCATTCCAGGCTGCATCCGTGCCAATAGCCGAGGTTACACTTGAAGATGAATCAGACAACAGGGCAGTCCTGCCATAATCATCGCCGCCCGCTCCGGATATAGTCTCGGCTACATTTAATATTGCAAGATTCATAAGGCTTTTAATAAATTCGGGGTCCAATTGCTGCATGTTCTCTTTATTCAGCCATTGCCCAATAGTGCCTGCAACCATTCCCGCAGTATAAATAACGGCTAATGGATTTACCGGGCTTGGATATGTATTCGGCATCTTAAACTCCTAAAGTGTTTATTAATTAAACCTTGGGGTTTCGGAAAACCCCGAAGGTTTCGTTATATTGTTTGATAAGTATCCTGTAAGAACAATTCTTCCGCATAATCCGCAATCACGGAATTCCACTCACTGCTGAAGGGACAGTCATAATTCCCATTTTGCATCAGCGCCGAACCTGTTGCAGGGTCAACGGGCAGACCTATATAATGAAGCTTTATAGTATTTGTCCCGATAGACAATGCATCCGGGAAAAGGAAGATCTGATTATTCATCTGTATCATAGCAGCCATACCTGATGTTGTAACGTATTCCGAATAAAGCCCTGTAAGAGCCAAAGTTAATTTTGTATCATCCCAAATCTTTATGAAAATATTTCCGTTTACTACAATTCCGCCGGTTATCCTTTTAAAATCAAGATATGGGTTCTCAATTGTATAAATGCCATTCGTTACTGTAATTGCAGGAGTAAATCTTACCAATTCAGGAAATAATCTTGAGAACGCCAAGGGATCGCCTTTTGCGGACTGCCATGAATCATTAAATAACTTTTTCATACCTCTATTGATATAGTCTATAACATTAAGGGCAGGCATAAAATAAGTATCGGGCATTACACCGCTGCCCGCGGTAAATGCAGTTTTAAAAGTTGTTGGAATGCGTTTAATAAATTCAATTGCAATTGAATCCAATTTTGGAGTCATTTACCACCAGCCTCCCCTGCCCGGCAGTTCCCATTCCCGTCCTTCTTCACTGATTCCGGGTTGCCTGTTAAGGGGTTCATGTTTAGCGGAGCGCTGCGCCGAGGCTCTTAATTGTTTTAACTGCTGTTCAAACCGGGCAAGAAAGTACTCCTGATCTTTACCAGATAAAAATTCAGACGCAGCTTTATACTCCAGCGCCTTATCCCATGCAACAGGAATTACAGGGTCTGTATCAGCATTAATTACAGCAGGCGCAGAAGTTTTGGGGAACCTCATATTATAGTTCGGAGTAATATCGTCAAGGATATTATTCTGCGCCTCAGTCAATTCCGAATAAATTTCTTCATCCTGAACGGACTGCAAAGATAAGCCGCGTCTTGTTAAATTTCTTAAAACACGGCTCTTAATTATCAGAGAACGGTCCGGCATGTATTATTTATTCCTGACTTCCACTTCCGTGAATACCTGTTCGATTAACTTCATTTTTGGCGTATTAGGATCGGGATTTAAAGCCAGCGTACCTGCGACCAAGAATACATCTTTATCGCTCAAAGAGAGCAGCTTATCCTTTGTTAAAGGATGATTATTATTCAGAAATTCCACTGCGTTAAAAACAGGTAATTCCGCCGCTTCAGCCGAAGGCAGCTGACCCTTCGGGAAAGATACGGATTCCCGTGAAGCCTGCGGTACAATCGGAGTTTTAGCGTTGACAGCTTCTGCAGCCTCATTGCTCACAATACTATAAACATGCGGATAACTTTCCGAGTATGCTTTAGCCACATAAGCAGGAACTTTCAGGCGGATTCCCGCTTTAAAAGTAAATTCTAATGTTTCCTTATTAGGAAAACATCTTTTCCCTTTAGGGATAACCAGTTTCCTGTTGACTTTAGAGACAAGATACATTTCTTTTGGGCTTTCCGGCTCTACTGCCGGCTTAACTGGCTGTTGCTTAGCCATATAATCCTCATAAATTAGTTGTTAAATAATTGTTAATTTTATTTGCTATTAAAAATTCTTTGCTGCCTGCCTGCCGATAGGCAAGTTTGACTCCGGATAGTGCAAATGTAGTTAGATTGCCAACCTGACTAACGAGAGTGTCGTATAACTGATTGGAAAAGATTTTAGATTTTAATTTTGGAGGATATATGAAATATGAAGTAAAAAGATATTACTCAAGTTTCGTTACATTTGAGATAGAAGCTAATTCCGAAGAAGAAGCATAGAATAAAACAAAAGAACTCGAATCAAACTTTATAGAATTACGAAACAATATAGAAGATTGGGATGAAGCCGATGAAAACACGGAACATGAAGAATATCAATAATAAAATGCCATTATTTACTCGGAAGGAATTAAATCTCCTAAATTATCTGCATAATCATATACTTCAATTTCATTTCCGTCTAAAAAGGTTAGGTCTTCAAAGGATGTTACTATCCATCTCCACTGTTCCTTATTATTGATAATAACTTTAAACGGTTTGATAAATGCTCCTATGGTAAACAATGAATCATTTTCAATTAAATTTATTTTTTCACTTTTCATGATATTACCTTATTTAAAAACATTTCTTGCATTTTATTGAACTGCTTTACTGATTGGGAAAAAGAATCAAGTCCATCATAGTTCTTGAAAATAAATTCATTTTTAATCTTTACAAAAGGATTCTTCATGACTTCTCTATTAAATTTATCATGAGAAAATTCTTTGGATACGACAAACATTTTTATTCTAAGTTTATGTATTTGATATAGACGTAATAAACCTTTTGTAATATCAGTTGAACGCTCAACTTCAAAAGCGTGTGCTGGATAACCTTCTTCATCAAACCATATTACATCAACAAATTATACTGTATCAAAGCTCAAAGCTGGTATAGAACCTTCAGGTATTTCTTTATCAGAACAAAGTTTCCCTAAATTTCCATAAATACTATTTTTGGAAATATTGGGAGTATAAGTGCGATAATTTAATTGCGCTATAATTTTAATTCTTTTTCTAACATATTATATTTTACTTCCAATATAACCGTAGTCGCCCAAGAAAAATGCTGTAAATGTTGAACGGGTGTCCAGTTTTATTTTATTTATTGTATTCTTTTAAAATTCTTTTTACACACTTGTTAGTTGATTTTTTAACATCATACTCCCAAATTCTAATAACACGCCAACCGGTTTTTCTCAATTCTTTAGAAACTGTTTTATCCCTTAGTTGATTCCGGTTTATTTTATTAATCCAATAGTTCGTATTTGATTGTGGAAGAATAAATCTAGTGGGATGTTTATGCCAGAAATCTGAATCGATGAAAACAGCAATCTTTTTTCTTCTAAAAACTATATCCGGTTTACCAATAATATTATTAGCATAGGTTGAGAAGTATATTCCAGCTTTCCTTAATTCGCTCATTACTATCCTTTCAGGAAGAGTACCCTTCGAGCGAATATTTTGCATATTCTTTTTTCTTTGTTCGGGTGTTAAATTATCCATTAGTGAACAGAAAAATCCATATAGTAATTTTCATCATCTACTTTATAGAAGGTAACATCTGTTCTACCATAATGTTCTAAATCTTCTATATTAATAAATACCCCATTTGCTAAACCCAAACGATTCCTGAAATATTCACCAAGAAGACTATTGTTTTGAGGGGTTTCAATAGCTGCACCCATCGTATTTTTTTGTGCTCTTGTGCAAATAAGAGTTATATTATCATCAGTTAGGACAGTAAAATGTGTTGACCTAATCGGAAAAAAATCACTCCTATAAACCTCTGGATTAAGTTGAATATAAGCTTGATTGGGTTCTCTTCCATTTCGCTGTCCCCAATTCAATCCACCTCTATTATGGATGTTTCCATTTCTGTCTAATAAAGAAACTGTTACACTTTCTAATGTCGTGAAATTGGGCTGAAATATTGGAACGGTTTCTTCAGGAGGTACTTCCACTAATTCCCTTGGCATTCTTCTATAAGCTCTGTCATTAAAAATCTGTACCAAATTTTCTGAATCCGGGTGATTACAATAAATCGAATCATCAACCATACTTTCGAAATATGCTAGGGCATCACTATTATTACATTCTGTCAAAGCTTCTCTTTGCTGTCTTTCATTAAAAGCAGTCTGGGTATAATTTGCTGAACCCAGAAAACCAACACGGGGCTCGTCGTCTGCTAACCAAAGATACATTTTTGAATGAGTTGGTGGAGTGGCAATTCTGTAACTACATTGAAATTGTCCACCAAAATCATTCATTATTTGCATGAATCCATTGTGATTACTAACAGAAATACCTTCTGATGAACTCATTCCAATAATTAACCTAATTTCAATATCTGTTCTTCCTATATTATTTAATTCTGTTAAGTGATGAAATGCCATAGCTGATGTTGCATATCCAGACACAATTAAAAGTTTATTAATGTCTTCCCGAATAGGGTCAATGAGAATACGATGGAAAAGATTATCCGTAATCATCAAATTTCACCTGCTGATTATTGATAAATAATATTATTTTTTTCAAAAATGGAAAATTGTTCTTTATTGGAAGAAACATTATAAATTTCTTGATGTTGATAATGAATTAAGGGGTTTATATTGCAATCAATAGAATCATATTCGATTTTTGCAAAAGTATTTAACAAAGCTTCAAAAATAATTTTAACACCCATTGGCGGAACAGCCATACCTATTTGTTTTCTTACACTTTCTTTTGAACCACAGAACTCGAAGTTATCAGGGAAAGTTTGTAATCTTGCTCTTTCTCTGTTTGTCAATGCTCTGTTTTCTTCCCAATGATAAACGTGAGTTCCGCCGCCGCCACTGCCAGTAATCGTGTAAGAAGGTTTATTTGATTCGAGACGCTTATAAATTTGGCTAATTTTTGCACCTTTTACATTTAATTGAAGCTCTTCAGGCAAATTTGCAGTAAAAGCATTCTCGCCTGGTTTGATGTATTTAAGTCTTTGAATTACTTGAGTTGACTGCTTTGTTAATTCGTTATTAGCAGCGTTTTTAAGAATTGGCGGGTTTTCCAATGCATTTTTTACACTTATATCTAAATCTTTATAAGGAACAGAAGAAGGAACTCTGTAAACAAATTCTAAATCTTTTCGTATTCCAATAATGATTATTCTTTGTCTTGCTTGAGGAACACCATAATTATCAAATTTATATAGATGTGGATAAACTGAATATCCAGTATCAAATAAGTCTTGTAGTATATTATTGAATGTTTTTCCTTCGTTAGCGTTTCGCAGGCCTCCCACATTTTCAGCAAGGAACCACATTGGCTGGAATATCTTTAATGCTTTAACACCAAAAGAATACAGGGGACCATATACGCCATCTATGCCTTTTTGTTCACCAACGACGCTAAAATCATTACATGGAAAACCAAAAGCAAGAGCATCAATTTCAGATATATTTTTGAGAATCTCATAATCCAATTTCCGAATATCTTTGTGAATAACTGATTTTGCATTTTCTGGACAAATGTTCCTTCTATAAGTATTGCAAGAATCTTTATCGTAATCTGTTGACCAAACGTGTTCGATTTCAAAGTTATCAATTGAGTTATTAGAATTGGCGAGTTTTGCTGCCAAACCTAGACCACCTGGACCACAGAACAATTCGCCAAATCTAAAAATCATAGCAACCTTTTTTTATTTCAATTGTAATATAATTTAATAATTCTTTTAGAGAAAGCAAAAAAAAGTCTTATAAAGGTAATCGCTTTGGTTCATAAATAAGGTAATGAAAGTTCTTTGCAACAACTTTCTTAAAAAAGAAGGGGCACGCCCTGCTCTAACAAAAAGACGTAGACAGCCTCCCTCTTTTCTAATTACCTGCAGGCATGCAGGTTATTTTTTGCACTATCCCGTGTGTATTTCAACACGTCAAACAAAATTTCAAAAAACATTTTTAAATAGAATTAGCTTACTGTGTTGCTTGAGCATACTGTAAGTGTGGCATAGAACCAATCCGAATCTGCCGGTGTTGCTGAACTTAAAACCTTCACATATAGTGCGGGTGCAGCTCCCATCCGCAGAATTGTACTTCCTACAGGGAAAGCTCCGTAATCGGTTAAATTGAATCCGGATGTTGCAATCGCATCAACTTTAATGATTTTATTGCCGCCGTTATCTTCTACTGCTAATCCGTGAATAACTGAAAATACCGATGCCTGTGCATTAGTAATTCCAAATATATCTTCAGGATTGTTTACGTCAACTTCCCGTGCCCATCTTGACTTAAGACCAGCCTGTCCGAGAGTTGTCACTGTTTGTGTACCCATTGTATTCTCCAACAATTATTATTATCAATTAAAATGCAGGTCAGCTTGCTAAGCTGACCCTTCTCTTTGCACTATGCGCTTTGCTAACATTACCAAGAAGGACTATTCGGCGAATAAGTGACTACCTCTAAAGAGCTTGTGTTCTCTTTGAATAAGCCTGCCGTGCCAAAAAGTCCGTCATTATCAGTAATATCCGAACGGTTAAAGCCTACTGTTGTATTGCTCGCTTCGGATTTCTTATTTTCGTAATCCCATGTCTCACTGGCAAAACTAAGAGCTCTTGCCATTCCGCACATAACTGCGGATTGACCGATTAAGAATGCAATCTTTCTGTCGGAGTTCATTAAAGGATTAGCTGCAGGGTGAGGATTGCCGTAGTTTACAGTTCCGTAAGCGGAATTGTAAGAAGTATCCCCGGAAGTCCAGATACCGGGTGCGTTTGAATCAACAAGAATTAACACTCCGAGATAAAGATAAGCGCCAACAACTCCGGTAAACAAAGGCGATCCCTGCCCGTCCTTTGTTATGAGTGAAGTCATTGTATGCTTAAATTCCTCATCATCAAAAAGCTGAACCGCCTGCGCTTCATGGATTATCATTACATGGCAGGTATAGGGTCCCACCTGTGTAGGCTGAATTCTTAATTGAGAAGCGTAAACCTTTGCATTCTTAATTACTTTCGTCGAGAATCTGTCTGTATCGTTATTAGCAAGAGTATTAACCGCAGTCACTACGTTAGCCTCATAAGCTGCGGGAGTATTAGTCCACGGAACCTGACCGTATCCGGCAACAAACATATTCGGGTGCGATTTCTGTAACAGTATATTCCCAAACCCACCGGCTGATTGAGGGGCTAAGATGTTTTGAGAATAACCGCGGGTTAAAGCATCATAAGGAGCGTATGCCTGCCATCTTTTATTAAAATCAATAAGCTCATCTTTTGCATTTTCCATGATCTGTGCGACCATCTTAGGAGTTAATGCAAGTTCACCCATCATACCATCGCGGGTAAGAACCGGTTTTCTAAGCTGATTGATTATTGCCTGGTTATAAGCCCATTTACGATGTTCCTCATTACCCAATGCAGGATTATCACCGTAGATAGGATCCTCAGTAAGCGGGTACGCAATTGGTATATCCATCGTCCAGCCGCCGCCATGATAGAAGTCCGTAAGAACTTCAATAGCTTTAGTTGTAGGTTTCAACGTGCGGGCTTTAGTTGCGCCGAAAGGAACGCTGCGGGGGTATTTACCGTCCGTTCCTCCAATATGTCCGATCATAGGAGCCCATACAGGTATTTGATACCACTGTGCGGCTGCCATTTCTTTTTTCAATAAGGCACGGTATGCCTTAAGACTATCATTTAAAAGACCCATTATATCCTCCGTAAATTTTTAGTTTATCAGTAGTTCTACTCCCACGGGGACGGATTCCCGGGAGTTATCCTTTACTTAAAATATCCTCTAACCGCGCTTTTTCTTTTTTCAAAGCGCCTTCATCGGTCAAAGAATTGATCTTATCGAGCGTTAATGCATCGCCCGGCGCGCCGGAAGAACGTGAGCCTCCTAATGTGTTCAGGTTGCTGTCCTTTAGCCGTTCGGTTTCCTTGTGCGAGTCTTGTACCCGCTTACCGGCTAAAAGATTAAGGATTTTAATGTTGTTGGCATATAAGAACTTCTCTCTTAATTTATTCTCCTTAAGAATGGGGAATTGCCCGAAAAAACCAATCACATTAGAATCGGCAGTTTCCCCGTTAAGCATCATGGGGCTAAGATGCTCATTATAAAGCGCACCTGACTCATCTTTCTGTAAATTAAGGTCAATCCCCAAATCTTTTTCAGTAAGCCCTAATTGATCAAGCTCTTTTTTAATTGCTTCAACTTCATTTTCAAGCCTTGCATTATTTATATTCTTGTAATTTCCCTGGA
>CAZUCY010000115.1:0-11485 GCA_964618785.1 uncultured Ignavibacteriaceae bacterium
CTTGCTTCAGGTTCCAACTTTTCCACAATTATTTTGGCGTTACCTAAAAGCGCCGAAGGAACACCAATGAATAAGGGCACTTTTTTGTTCGAGTATTTTGTCTGTCTCGTTGCAAGAAAGTTCAGGCGGTCCATCATTAAAGCATCATCCATATCTTCGATTGTTAATGTAATACCGATGGCATAATTTTTTTTGTATTTGGCAATCACATCAACGTCAAATTTTCCAATTTTGGATGGTTCAGGCAGATAAGTTCCAAATTTCCTGCTTATGGTTAAATAACCCCTTTTCCAGAATTGGTCTACAAGTAAATCAATGTTTCTTCTTTTCATTAGTTCAAGCATATTATCCTCCTATATATCAGACTGCTTTAGAAAGTATCGGAATAATCGGTGAAAACTTCGCGTTTTTTATTATTCTTATATTTGCAATTTTTCTATACTCAAATTTCTTGACTTCGTTTTGGTTAAAGGCCCTGCCGTAAATAACCTTCTTACCGTTTTTCTCCCTTGTGATATAATAAGGATCGAGAAGGATCTCATTCAAGCCATATAAAAAGCTTACTTTATTACGATTATAAATTGCTAAGGAAAAAATTTCTGTTTTCATGTTAACTCCATTTATACAAGGATTAATTAAACCACCTTACAACACCAACTACTTTACCAGCAAGTTTAAATTCTTCATTGTTTAATATTTCTATCGGCTGAAATGAATCGTTTTGGGGTATCAACCTTATTTTGCCGTTTTTATTTTCATAAGTTTTAACTGTAGCTTCATCGTTGATTAATGCTACAACTATATCTCCGATTACAACATCTCTTTTTGGAGAAACTATAACCAGATCACCTTCAAATATACCTGCATTAATCATACTGTCACCTTTAACCTTTAATGCAAAGCAGTCATCGGACTTTAAAGAAAATGTAGAATCGACGACAATATTTCCTTCAATATTTTCTTCCGCCAAAATTGGAGAGCCGGCAGCTACACGTCCTACAACGGGTATCTTACGAAAGCCATAATCTCTTTCGAGCTGGAATAAGTTTATCTTTGCATCATTCTCATCATCTTTCTGGAAAGAAATACCCCTGCTTGCATTGCTTTCAATATTTAGGTAACCTTTTTTAACAAGAGCATCTAAATGTCGTTTTACACCAAAAGTAGATGATATATCAAACTTTTTGCCTATTTCCCTTAAAGTCGGAGGGTACCCGTTTTCAGAACGGAACTGCTTAATAAAGTTGAGAATTTCTTTCTGTCTGTCTGTAAGCTGATCTTTCATATTCTGACCTCCGTTAATAGTGAACAAATGTTTACTGCCGTAAATATAGTGCACGAATGTTCACCTGTCAAGTACTTTTAAAAAAATATTTTGATGAATGTGACGGATGTGGAAATTATAAGAAAAATCCCTGATTTGCTATTTCAAAATAGTTTTACTTACTGACAAATTGTCTAGTCCTGAAATAGGCTTGCAAGTTTTATTATTTAGTAATTTTCTTTAGTATATTTTTTCAATACCCTTAGTATTCTAAGCGTATTCCATCTGCTGTCTTCACCGCTTTGTTCAATATCAAAATGGATTAAACCCGCATGTTTTTGATTGATACCCCACCTGCCGTTTTTTCTTTGTTTTTTTATAATAATACTTATTGCTTCTTGCATCCTTTCATCAGAAGGTGCATCCACTGATTGAAAATAATCAAGGCAACGTAATATATCATACTTCCAGCGACAAGGATATGGCATCATTAATATTTGCGGTTTAATTGGTTCTCCGGTGGATAATGATTTAAAAAGATTCCTTTTCAGCAGTAGTTCATGTGCTTCACTCTTAAGGTTTTTCAATTCATCAACACGGTATGTGTAATCATTGTTCTCCAGATCGCGAATGCATTCAAGTATAGTCAACGAAGTATGAAGCGAACTTTTTTGACTGCCTTTCCACCAACTACAGTTCCAGCCGCCGTCCGGTGCATGATGCAAAATAATATAATCAACTATTTCATTAAACTTTGACGACTGCATTTTAGCATAGCTGCAAATGCTCAACAGCATGCCGCATACACATATATCCTGCAGTTTATTTTTTGCAACTCCCTGGGAATTATACCAGAGTTTATCAAGCAGTATTTTGCTACTATCAATATATTGTCTATTTGATTGAGGAATACACAAATTTTTCAAATCAAGTAAAGTATAATGAGTTGAAATCCACTTTGGAGAATATACTCCGCCACCCCAGAGGCCTGTTTTTGCGTCCCGCCTGGAAAGATATTTTTTACACCAGCCTTCATGAGGTATCCGGCGCTGCAAATCTACCATTTCTTTTTTCGAAGTGTTCAGCAAGTCACGTTTAACCTGGTACTGAATTGAAACATCCCCGTTTAACAGCCAATTAATAATATTATTATTCTCATCCATATAATTGTTCAACATGATGTTTCAAATGCTTGAGATAATCTATAATAACATATTCAAGTGTAACGGGACTGTCCTTCCCAATATTAACAGGGTTGGTTAATGTTTCTTCAGTTAAAAAATCAATCACATGGCTTATGTGCAAATTATATTGAGCGAAAAGCTCAATAAGATCCTGCCAGTTCAATTTATTATAGTGTTGTACATCCACCCACAGGTTTTGATTGTAAGTCGGAAAAGCGGCAGCAATGTTTTGTGCAGCTCTAACAAAGCGCTGGTGGTTATTAGCAGCTGAGTCAATCAAGTGTCCGAGTATTTCCTTCTTCGACCATTTATCCGGACTTTTTTTTATACCGGAAGCTTCATCTGAAATTTTTAACAACTCTGGCTTTGTCGAAGCAACTACTGCACGAATAGCTTCAGAAGTAAGGTATATATCACTCATAATTTATTACCTTTAAATATTTGGAATTACGTATTGAATTGTAATAAAGCATTTCAACCGGTTTATTAGAACAAACTGAAATTACATTATTTAGTAATTGAAGTTTAAAAAGAATAAAATTAATTAGATATATATTGTCTTCTTTCCCTTTCTTCTATATGAACAGAAATAAAATTTGAATTTAGAAAAGAAAAGCATTCTGCAGATTTTAACCTACAGGATGCCTAGATAAGAAAGGATAAGGAAAATATTTTTCCGGAGAAGAGCTAAACCTCTATTTCTTTCTTCTCAACATGTACAATCCAATTGTGTTTATCTTCAATTTTCCCATAATGAATAGAAGTTAATTCTTCAAAGAGCCTAATATCAAGTCCACCCGATTGACCATTATTAAAGGACATATCAAAGCCTTTATACGAAAGCCAACCTACCGGTGAAATAATTGCCGCAGTTCCTGTACCAAATAGGCCGACTACGTTTCCTTTTTTATATTCATCAATTACTTCATCAATGCTTATCTGCCGTTCGGTAACATTTATATTCCAATCTTTTAGAATCTGTATAACCGAATCTCTTGTAACACCCGGTAAAATACTTCCGTTTAATTTTGGTGTAGCTATTTCATTTTTAAAATGAATGAATATATTCATTGTACCGACTTCTTCAATATACTTTTGTTCAACTCCGTCAAGCCAAAGTACCTGTGTAAATCCTTTTTTCTTTGCATCCTCGCCGGCATAAAGACTTGCTGCATAGTTAGCGGGAGTTTTGCAGTCGCCAAGTCCTTTTCTAACAGCTCTTACATAATCATCCTGTACTAAAATCTTAACAGGCTTGAATCCTTCCGGATAATATGCACCAACAGGTGAAAGTATTATCATCAGCTTATAATATGCAGACGGTCTTACGCCGATGAACGGTTCCGAGCCGTAAATAAATGGACGAATATATAATGATTCACCTGCCCTTGAAGGTATCCAGTCTTTTTCTATTCTAACTAATTCAATTAATGCATGTA
This sequence comes from uncultured Ignavibacteriaceae bacterium, assembly GCA_964618785.1. GTDB lineage: Bacteria > Bacteroidota > Ignavibacteria > Ignavibacteriales > Ignavibacteriaceae > FEN-1297. Next base: position 3,888 of record CAZUCY010000115.1, read on the forward strand.
ATAAAAATTCTGTATCAACAGCAGGTATGCATAGTTTTTTAGAGGAATTATTAATTCGTTGGATATGCTTTTGCGGCCTAAAAAGCAAAACATCATCTGAATCTGTTTTAAATGCCTTTAGTCCGTCAAATACTCCCTGCCCGTAATGCAGGTACATAGACGCCGGGTGCATCGGTATATTTTCTAATTTTTTAATAACTGGATTGTGCCAACCTTTATCGGATGAATAGTTCATCTCGAATACATGATCCGTAAATATTGTCCCAAACCCTAGATTAGCCGGGAGGTCCACCGGTTTTTCTCTTTTCACTAAGTTATATTTAATTTTTTCCATAACTACACCTGTCCAAAAAAAATAAAAAAATTTCACTACATTTTACAAAAAATTAACGAAAGATTAAAATTTAGAATACCCCGCAAAAAATAATGTCAAGTGGAGGGGTATGGGGAAGACCCATTATTGTGGTTAGAACTTAATGAATCAGGATTATAATAATTTACATTACTTTATAAAATATTTAATTAATTTTTTCAATAAGGTAAAAAAGCAAAATCCAAATTGCGTCATAAATCCTCTGCGGGCATTCGACAATGCAAGCTTAAGACCGGTAGAATTTAAAGTGTACGGTGATATTTTAAACAAAATTATAAAAAACTTCCCAGCAAATTCCGAAAGGACTACGACAAAATGAGGTACCCCCAAGTCAAGCGAATGGAGTATCGAAATCCAAACGGACAAATAAGATACACTAAAAGTGGCAGGGAATAAAACTCAAAAAGAGGTTAAAATATCAGCATCCAAAGGAAATAATCCAATATCAGTATTGATGCCGAAGAAAGGACAAAGGATTTTATTGTAGACATCCCAACACCTTCAGCACCACCTTCAGTTCTGAAACCGATATGGCAACCAAGTAAAGCGGTCACTCCTCCAAAGAACACTGTCTTTACAAGTCCGGCAATTAGATCAGAAAAGATAAAGAGTCTTTTTACCGAAAGGAAAAATACAGCGAATGATACACCAAGGAAATAATTTGAAACAATGTATGCGCCGAATACTGCAATAGTATCAGCATATACTACAAGCAAAGGAAGCATTATCACGGCAGCAAGAAAACGCGGCATAGCTAAATATCTGATAGGATTAATAGCCATTGTTTCAAGCGCATCTATCTGCTCTGTAACTTTCATGGTTCCAAGCTCTGCGGCAATTGACGCGCCAACGCGACCAGCAATTACAATGCCTGTAAGGACAGGGCCCAATTCTGTTATTATAGCCCTGCTTGTAGAGCCGCCAAGGAATGACAGCGGTGCGATACCTTTTAATTGATATGCAGCCTGCCATGCTGATACAGCACCTGTAAATACCGCAATAATTGTCACCAGCGGAAGTGAATTTACCCCTATATGTTCCATCTGGTAGAGGATAATCTTCCTGCTTCGGGAAATTGTTTTAAAGCTATTAATTATTTCCCAAAACAACACTGTAATCTGGCCGATCTCCCGGACAAATTTTAATGTTTTTTCCCCTAATTTCTGTAGAAGATTGCTAAACAATTAATAATTCCTAAACTTAATAATGTAATTTAATAAAAAATAGGACTCTATTATCAACGTAATTTTATTCTGAATAAAATAAGCTGCTAAAAAATGATTCCCTCTACAGTAAAGGGATTAGCTGCATGCAAAGAGGCTAGTTCTGCTTCGGAACTCAAGTGAATACCGTCACACAGTTTAGAAGAAGCGACTAGTATGAGGCATCTAAATTTATAAAAGGATTATAGGGGTTTTTAATCAATAGTTTTTGTACAAAGAGATGATATGAAATCTTTTTGAATTTACAATTGCCAAAATAATTGTTATCTTCTTGCATAATATTATTCTGTTAACTCAAAATGATACACTTTTAAAGTCTTTTAAGAATAATTTAATATAGCATATGTATGTCGTCTACTTTTCAACAAGAAGTATCGTTTATCGGTTTGAATGTTACTATTCTCTTGTTATATAATATGTTACAGCAATAACCGTATATCGTTTTTTAAATAGAATTATTTATTAATGGCGCTTTGGAAGCGATAGAAAGTTTTAGCACTATTATTGCTTTAGTAAAAACAGGCAAAATATTAATTTGAAATAGAAATGGGAAAAACTGTAGAAAATATCTTAAAAAAGGCAGAGGTGTCTGTTTCGGACCTAATAATTCAGGCTCCAGTTGGTATAATAACATTTTCAATCGATTGGAAGATTAATTTTATTAACGAAGTCTTTATTAAATATGCATTGCAATATCAATTTATGCAATCAGAGCTGGAAGGCAAAAGCATATTGGATTCTAATATTTTACCGGGCAACGACCTAACAGAAGATCTAAATGAATTACAGAATGGCAATAGCTTTGAAAAGGAAATAAGAAATATAAAAACGGCTGACGGCGGAATGATAAAGGTTATAGTTAAGGGCTCACCCATTTTTTACAACAATCAATTTGCCGGCGGAATTTTAGTTGTGGAAGATTTTAAAATCCCCCCTATTAAACTTCAACCAATGAGCATAAAAACCGACCAGATAGAAAACATTATATCCAAAATTGATGATCTTTTATTTATTACTGATATCGAAGGAAAAATTAAATACTCATATGGGAAGAATATTGATAAGATCAATACTTCTTATGAGTTGACGGACTCTTTGATTACACGACTTTTTACGGGCAACTTGAAAGAGGAATTACAGAAGCGGTTAATTCATGTCCTTGAAAGTAAAAATTCAGAGAAATTAAATACAGAGATTGTATTAGGCAATGACATAGTTGCATTTGATTGCCACATAGAACCTTTACTTAATTGGCGCGGCCAAACCCAATTTATCTTCTTTTTTTTCCACGACATAACATCCTTTTTAAACGAAAAAAAATTACTTTTCGGAGAGATCGAAGGACTAAAACAATACCAAACTATTACTGAAGCAGTAACCGATGCCGTATTTGCCGTTGATTCAAAGGGAGAGATTATCTTCTGGAATAAAGCATCAGAACTGCTGTTTGGCTATGCACGCAGCGAAGTATTCGGTAAGTTTTTTGGCAAGGCTCTGGATGTTTTTGATACGGAATATTTTGCGGGCATTACAGAAGAATTAAAAGTTTCTAAAATTTGGAAAATAACACTTACAGTTTATAAAAAGGACGGCCAAAAAGAAATCATTGATGCAAAATTTTCCAGAGCCGGTAAAGAGCCGGACATAATAGTTATACTTTGCACTAACATTACAGAAAGAGCCTCAATTGAACAACAGCTTAAATCTTCGGAAGAAAAATTCAGGAATATTGTTACAAATTCCCATGAGCTAATATGTACCTTAGATTTGAACGGAAAAATTATTTATGCCAATCCGGCATTTTACAAATCGTTTAATTATTCGGAGATGGAATTATCCGATAAAACCATAAAAGATCTTCTTGCGCCTGATTTTGTTTTATCCAGCGGCTTCAATTTAAAATCATTTGAAAAATCCGGTATTGAAGGGATAGAGCTAGTTGGGATAAAAAGTTCAGGCAGTAAAATATATCTGAAGACCACCATATCCCCTGTTATTATCAATAACAGGCTTAGCTACTTTAATGCAGTGCTTACCGATATTACAACTAAGAAAAGTTTTCAGAAAGATCTTGCTGTCTTTAAATCGATGTTTAGCGCTTTTCCTGACGGTGTTGTTGTTGAGTGCGATGGCAGAATAATTATGATGAACGATGCCTTCGTAAAAATTTTCGGCTATAGCACCGACAGGGAATTAATTGATAAAGATTTACTCATCCTTGTTGCAGGGAATGACGTGTCTAAGGTTACCGGCTATTTTCAAATGTTGAGTGATAACCGCGAAATACCTGACCGGTTTGAATTTATGGGAAGTCGTAAAGACAATTTTAATTTTTTCGCGGAAGCATCTTTATCAACTTTCATAAGTGAAAACAATAAATTTGTGGTCATGATTACCCGTGACATTACCGAGAAAAAACGTGCACAGCAGGCTATTAAAGATTCCGAAGAGAGGTACCGAAACCTTACCGAGAATATAGATGATTTCTTATATACATTCGATAAAATCGGTTCTACTCTCCGTCCCATTTTTTATACAGCTTCGGTTGAAAAAATTACAGGATATACTCAAACGGATTTGCTTAGCGATTCAAAGCTTATACTAAAGATTATTCATCCGAATGATTTCCCGACAATTAAGAAAAGATTAAATACATTACTAAAAAGTAAAATTCAGCTTTCCGGTGAATTTGAATTCAGGATTATAAATAAACATGGTAATATAGTATGGGTAAGAAATAAATTAAATCTTATCCGAAGCCGCGAAGGGAAAATACAAAAGATATACGGACTTGTAAGTGACATTTCCTTGCGCAAAAAAGCAGAAGAAGAATTAACAAAGTCGACGAATAATCTTATCAAGCTTAATGATACTAAGGACAGATTCATCTCCATAATTTCTCATGATCTAAGGACTCCCTTTACTTCAATTCTCGGATTTACCGATTTGCTACTAAGCGATTCCGATTTGAACGAGCAGGAACGAAAGCAGTATGTGGAATTTATAAGAGAATCTTCCATATCAATGCTTTCTCTGGTCAATTCTCTGCTTGACTGGACAAGACTGCAAACTGGCAGGATTCGGTTTGAACCCGAAAGGATTGAAGTTCATAAGATTATTGAAAACTCTTTGAATGCATTATCCGGCGTAGCATTTCAAAAAAGTATTGAAATAGTTTCTAAGGTTAAAGACGATATATTCGTTTATGTTGATAAAGATTTGCTGCTACAGGCATTTAATAATCTCCTTTCCAATGCAATTAAGTTTACGCCTAAATACGGCTCAATAATAATATCGGTCGCTCAATCACCAAGAATGAGGTTCCTAGAATTTTCGATAAAAGATACTGGCATGGGTATTAAGCCGGAAAACTTACAAAAGCTTTTCAGAATCGATGCTAAATTTACTTCCGAAGGCACTGATGGAGAAAAAGGCACCGGACTTGGTCTTTCACTTGTAAGCGAAATAATTGAAAAACACGGCGGTAATATTTACGTGGAAAGCGAATTCGGTAAAGGTTCAACTTTTAAATTCACTTTACCTGTTGCCTCCGCAAATATTCTTCTTGTAGACGACAGTAAAACAGACAGGCTGCTTTATTCCAAAATACTAAAAAATATCACCTCTGATTACGTAGTAGAAATTGCATCAGACGGAAAAGAAGCGCTTGAAAAAATTCTTGTTTCTCCACCCGCTCTTGTAATTACGGACCACCTGATGCCGCAAATGAATGGATATCAGCTTGTTACGGAATTAAAAAAAGCAGATTTAAAAGCAAAACCCCCTGTAATTATACTAAGCGGAGATATAGATAGAAACTCAATTGATGAGTACAGGGAGCTTGGAATTGAATTTGTATTTCACAAACCTGTTGATCTGATAAGCTTTAAAAATGCTGTTGAGAAATCGCTTAGAAGAGGGTTATCGGGTATGTAATGCGTATTCTTTAATCAGGAATATTAAAAGGGAGTTTCATATTTATCAATCAGCATAAAACAACTTTATATTAAACGAAGCACCCGGCTTATTTTCCATGCATAATTTGGACGGGCTTTCAACGGTAATGATGCCGTTATGTTTTTCTATAATTTGTTTAACTACCGAGAGCCCCAGTCCTGTACCTTCATAACTTTTATCTTTTATATTGGAAGCTCTGAAAAAATCATTGAAGATTTTATCAATGTCATTTTTAGGAATACCGATCCCATTATCGATTACATGAATCTCAACAAAAGCATCGGTATCAATCATATCAAGCTCAATAAGCCCGTTATTGCCTACATATTTAACTGCATTACTTATTAAATTTGAAAATGCTATCTCAAGCAGGAACTTATCACCTTTAATCACTTTTTTTATTGTTCTGCCGTCAAAGAAATTCAACATTATATGTTTAGCCCTAAGGTTTACGGACTGCTTTTTAATTAAAGGGACAATTATATCGCTTAGCTCTATTTCTTCGCTTGATATTTCATCAAGCAGGCGAAGCTTGGAGATTTTAAGTACGTCGTTTATCATTTGTATAGCTTCACTTGAACGAATCCTTGCGCGTATCAAGCGTTCTTCTATTTGACTGTTTACCGGGCCAAGTATTTTATCTATTACTATGTCAAGAAAAGAATGTACAGCAGCAAGAGGTGTTTTTATTTCATGCACTATCCCTATTATATATTTTTGTTTCTCTTCTTCCGCAGCCTTTAATTTATCAAGCAATTCTACAAGTTCCTGCTCAATATGATAAAGCTGGCTTGCAATTGTGTTCGCAAGAAATACGCTGATTATTATGACAAATGAAAATATAAAATCGTACACAATAATAAAGTTTAAATTATTATATAACGGAAGAGCAAGCAGTCCACAAACCGGTTGATGGGGAATTACTTTAAGATACTCTGAAAACACTAATATGTTGAAAAGGACTATAACAATCCATGCAATGGTATAGATTAATAGTCCCGGCAGTATTAAGCTACCAATTATCATATGGAATACAAATAGCATAAATAAAGGCGTTTCAATACTTCCGGTATAGTAAATTATAAGGCCGAGAGCTGTTAAATCCAGTATCATCTGCAGAAGTGAGAAGTGCATAGGGTTAAATTTCCCATGTTCTTTTCTTACAAACTTATGCGACCAATGAAGAATTACATTATAAATAAGAATTGATAAGGTGAGAATTATTAATGCGGCATACTGTTCATAACTAAATCTAAACCCCAGTATAAATCTTGAAGAGATTAAAAACCCTGCTAGCATAATTACGGCGCCGTAACGGAGCATTATAAGCCAAAGATTACGCTTGTGGATTGTATCCCAGTATTCAACGTATCGATTTATCCAGAACGGGACCAGCGGTATCATCTGTTTCCATCTGATTAGAGTTAAAAAAACTCGACTGCATTAATTTTATGAACTGATCCCGGAAGTTTCCGGGACCAGCTGTAATAACGTCAAGAAATAAATTTCCCTCTTTTCAAATAATGTGTATGAAGAAGCTTATGTGAAAGCTTCCCGCACGGACCGTCTTTAAGGAAGTTTTCATATATATACTTTATATGAGGATTCAGATGCGATTTCCTTATCGGCAGAGATTCTTCTTCATCATAAATTGCCTTTGCACGGAGAGCACGAATATCTTTATTAGTGGGTATAGGCTGACCGCCGCCGCCAAGACAACCACCGGGACAAGCCATTATCTCAACAAAATGGACATCACTTAATTCACCTTTTCTAAGCATTTCCATAACTTTTTTTGCGTTAGCTGTGCCATGTGCGACTACAAACTTCAGATTAACGCCTTCGAGAAACTTATAATCTTCAGCGCAATTCTCAAGTTTAACGGAAGCTTGTTTAATACCTTCAAATCCTCTGCAAGGTTCTATTACAAGATTCTTGAAAGGTACTTCTCTTCCGGTTACAAGCTCATATACGGTTCTTAAAGCGGCTTCCATAACTCCACCCGTAGCGCCAAATATTAATCCTGCGCCGGATGCATCGCCAAA
>CAZUCY010000116.1:0-11361 GCA_964618785.1 uncultured Ignavibacteriaceae bacterium
TTTTTTCTCAAATCAATTCCCCATAAAAGTTTTTTCCTTAGCGTTTCATAATAATTGGAAAGAGAAGTATGGACGAGTTTAAGCGGGCGCTCACACTTTTTAATTTTGATTTGCAATGGCGGCGGGAAAGCAAATACCCGCTGACCATCGCAGTTCACGTGAATTTCTTTATGTAAAGAGTTTGCGCTGATTGTAATTTCAGAATTCCCGGGAAGTACAATAGGACGTATGTTCAAACTATGCGGTGAAATGGGCGACAAAGTGATTACATCTGCACCCGGGCTTACAATTGGCCCGCCTGCTGATATCGAATACCCCGTTGAACCCGTCGGTGTAGCGGCAATAATGCCATCGGCGGCAAAAGTAGTAACATACTCACCGTTAACTTGAATGGTAATATCAATCATTTTTGGCCAGCCGCCCTTGTCAATAACCATATCGTTGATAGAAAACAGCTTTTCAATTTTATGCCCGCAGCATTCGGTTTCAATAACCATTCTTTTACCAATTCTATATTTGCCCCTCCTTATTGCTTCCATAAAGTCGTCAATTTGACTTATATTGGCTTCAGCAAGGAATCCAAGTTTTCCAAGATTTATTCCGAGTACAGGCTTATCATATTGATGAGCTTTAAAGGATGTGGCAAGCATTGTACCATCACCGCCAATAGAAATAATCATATCTGCTCTTTCGCAGAGCTTATCATTATTGATAAAAACAGACTTATCTATCTTTTCATCCAGTAGGTCTCTTTTTTCAAATAAGCTATCTCCTAAAAGGAAATCTAAATTTTTTGCTCTTAGTTTTTTTATAAGAGCGGAAACAACTTCAAAAACATTGTTTTTATTAATGTTTGCAATTATTCCAATAATCATTTTTTTGTGTCTAAATTATTTTTTAATTCCCACAATTTACAATATTTCACGAAAACATACGCAGACGAAAATATTGCAAGAATAAAGCCCTGAATGCCGTCTAAAAATCCTCTTTTTAAAATATAAAGTTTAATAAAAAAGACAAAAGGACGTATACTAATGTCTGTTATCCTAAATTGTTTTCCATTTTTACTAAGTTCTTCAGCTGCAAGAGTAGTATAATGATTAAATTTTTGAAAGTAATGTTTTATATTTGGGTCGGTATAATGCTCAAGATCGCTATTGAACCGACCTATACTACCGTTGGTTAATAATCTTTCATGAACATCTTTTTCGCTGAATTTAACTTTGTTTTTATTGAACAGTCTTGTAATCCTGCCGGGATACCATCCACTATGCAATATCCATCTGCCGAGGAAGTTTGCAATCCGGGGTACGGAGTAAGCTTCAAATACCGGCTTTATGTTTTTAAATTCGATTAATTCATCAGCTAATGCGGGTGTAATGGCTTCATCGGCATCAATCCAAAAAATCCATTCGTTGGAAGTTAAAGAAACTGCATATTGTTTCGTCCCCGAATAGCCCATCCATTTAATCAAATTACATTTTACATTTTTAAAGGATTTGATAATTTCCAAAGTTCTATCAATTGTTCTATCATCGACAAGAACTATAATCTCATCAATGCAGTCTAATTGACTTTCAATGCATCTGCGGATATTAGCTTCTTCATCCCTAGCGATAATGATAGACGATATTTTAATATTTTCAATCATGGGGGTTTAATATTTTATTAATTAGTATTTTTACTCTGTCAGGTGCAATTACGTTTATATTAAGTTTTGATTTGAATCTGAAGTTATTTTCCTTGAAACTGTCATTGTTAATTACATTCTCAATCTCATCGGGATAGATATAATTAGCCTCTTGAAATATTTCCTTTGGGTATGGATTAAACCTTCCAAGATGATTGCCGTTTGAGATACATATTAAAGGTGTACAGACTGCTGAAGCAATATGTACCGGGCCGGTTTCGTTAGATATTAGTAATTCTGCATCCTGAATATATTTTACAAGATTACCCAAAGATACTTTTCCTGCTAAATTATAGACGGAATTTGAATTTAATTTTGATGCTAATAAATCTGCAAGATTATACTCTTTTTCAGAACCGCTGATTATAATATTCATTTTATATTTATCTATAATAAATCTTGCAATGGAAACGAAATATTCCGTATTCCAAATTCTCTCTTTGTCTTTTGCTCCCGGGACAATTACAATATATTTATTTTTAATAATTTTATTTAGGATAATTCTATCGGTATTAAAATAAGGTTTTTTAATATCTAATTTTGAGCCCAGCAGATTTTCAAAAAATTCTTTGTTTCTATAGAATTCAAATAGGTTCTTCTTTGAAGAACTAAGTAAAGTAGTATAATAATTATCGGAAATTAGATTTCTTTTCCATTTAGCATGTTCATCAAGCGAACCGCTGCATCCTATTCTTTCCTTCGCATTACTAACTTTGACGATTAAGTCGCCAAATAATATTTCCCTTGAATAAGTAGAATCAACAACTATTTCAAATCCTGAGTTATGAATTGTTTTTAGGATTTGATATTTGTAAAACGGATTGGCATAGAACTTATTCCTGTCAAGCCAGATGAATTCATCAATAAATTCTTCATCAAAGGTTTCTGCTAAATTTTTCCATGTGATATTTCCGCATAATGAAATTTTGTATCCGGCAAATTTGTCACTTTTTTTAAGCGCTTCAAGAAAGTTCCTAAAAAGCACATAATCGCCCAGAGAGTCTAACCGAATTATTAATAAGCTTTTATGTTTAGTATTTATTCTTTTTAGGTTAAGAAACCAGCATAGCCAAATAGAAATTATAAATATTTCAAGATTTTGTATTTTTTTTATTAGTTCACTCATGTTCACCGTTACTAAGCATATATATTACTTATCCCAGATACCTGAAGCTTTCATATTTATTAATTTTTTAAATTGTATCGGAGCTAATATTGAACCTAATGCTACACAAAGACATGTAGCAAGCATAATACCTGCTGATCCAAACCGAAGTCCTTTTGCAAAATAAATTGAAAGTGGGACATTAATTAGAGCTATAAAAACTGAACTATAGAACTGTATTCTGATTTTACCTGTGCCGTTTATAAAATAAATAAAGATATTATTCCAATTAGAAATGATTATAAAAATGCACATAATTATAGAAAGTGTTATAGGCACATGAATATCCGGTCCGATCCATATTTTATACGCGATATTTGAAAAACCAAGCATTATTATAGCAATAATTGACAGTACAATCCAAATTCTAAAAATCTTTTTAATGGAATTCCTTATCCAGTCAAATTCTCTTCTTACATAAGCCTCCGTATAAGCCGACCAGAAAGGTGTAAGTATCATTTGAAAAATAATTGATACATAAAAAAAATATTTATAGGCTATGTTATACGTTGTTACTTCCGAAGGTCCGATTATTTGTGTAATAATCATGTTGTCGGTGGCAAATAAAATCAAGCCTGCAAATTGGATTACAAAGAATTGCAGCCCCAGACTTACTAAGCCCTTAGCATAGTAAATTTTAATTGATTTTATCGAGGGAGCTATTTCCCTAAAATATTTCAAATATAGAAAAAAGCTAGCTGCAATTAGAGTGATAACGGGTAAAACGCTAGTTCCTAAGCCGAGGGAAAAAATTGATTTACCCGGCGTTTTTAATAAGATATAAATAAACAGAACGGTTGAAAAATTAATAATTACACTAATAAGACCGTTTATTGCCGGTTTTTGGTAAGCGCTTGTTACAGAGTAAATTAATTTCAGCAGGAACTGTAATGAAACCAAAACAAATACAACAAGTACCAGCTTATTTATTTCGGCGTTCATATAATCAGGGGAGTTTAGGACTTTAGACCAATTTACAAAGTTATTTATAACAAAAAATAAAATCCATAAGATTAGCAAGGACAAAGAAAAGACTGCATATGCTGTACTGACAAATGCTTTCCCGGTTTTATTTTTCCCGTTAGCTAAGGCTTCGGCTAACTTATTTCTTAAGCCGTTTCCAATCCCAAAATCAAGATAACTTAACCAAACCAGCAGAGAACTTAAAGTAAGCCAGATACCATATTCGAGGGTCCCAAGATATTTAAGTGATAACGGAACAATAAGAAGTGTAAATAAAAAATTGAATGCATTTAAGAAAAATAAAATAATTATATTTTTTTTTGCTTTCCCTGATCTGGTAGCTTCCCTAAAGTTAAAAAGATTTTTAATTATTGTAATTAATGATTGCAATTGGATTTCAAGTGAAATTATTAAAAGTTAAATAAAATATTTTTTATCTCCATTTTAATTTTCGCCATAGCTCAACAATAAAATTAAGGTTTAAAGAAGTCAAATATTTTTTAACCTTAGTTCTAAAAATTCTTTCAAAATAAACCCTTTTAGCAGTGAAGTTCCAAAATTCATGAAGAATAAGAGCGCTTTTCATTTCTTTAATGCCTTTCAATTCCTGGTTCCAGGAAGCCCCTCCGGCATTCATAATTGCCATTGGAATCTCGTCGATATATGAAGAAATATTATTTACATCTTTAAATGATTTATGCAGTCTATAAAAAAATTCAGTATCCATCGCTATTCGAAAACTCTCGTTATAAAGTCCCAATTGATTGTAAACGGACTTTCTTATAAACATAGAAGGATGATTATACAAAATAGCTCCCGTAACCGGGCAATTTATCGGGTTTCTTCTGTTAGAGCCGTAAAATGAATCAATAAATACAACATCGCCATATACAATTAGTATATTATCATTATTAAATGCTTTTATAACTCTTTCAAAAATGGAATTATCAAAATACTCATCATCTCCATTCAAGACGGCGATAATTTCTCCTTTTGCTGCTTTGATACCCTTGTTAAAAGCATCGGAAATTCCGCTGTCTTTTTCAGAAATAATTTTGAGTTTTTCAATTATCCCGTTTTTTTTGTAGAGAGTTTCAATCTTTCCGATAGTATCATCAGTACTTGAATTATCGACTATAATATGTTCGAATTCTTTATAGTTTTGAGAAATAACAGATTGAACATTTTTTGTTATCGTATTACTTGAGTTAAAAGTCGGTGTAATAATTGAAATCATTAAGTTTTTTAATATTTAAAGGAATTTAATTTCCTAAGATAACCTTGAGTTTTGGCATTGCCAATCCCATGTAATAACCCGGGGATAACGATAGCCTAAATATTTTTGGTTTTAGCCCTCAAGTTTCATTCAAATTTGGCTTGTTCATCCATCTTTTTGGGGAAAGCCAGATGTGTTTTTTAATTAAGTCCCAGGCATAAATGTCGGGGCAATTTTAATTCATAGGAACGGCTAAGCCAAATATTTTTTTACGTAACATGAGATTATTATATTGAATTTAAAATGTTATAAATTTGTAAGTAAAGATAATATATTTAACTATTATTCATGCACATGAATGCATACAACAAAAGGATTTTAATAATAAAGATAGGCGCAATAGGCGATTCAGTTATGGCGCTTTCCATGCTTAATGAGATAGATAAAAAATATCCTGGTACGGAAATAACCTGGATATGCGGTACAATTATTGCTCCCTTGATAAAAAGCTTTGAAAGAATAAATAGAGTTATTGTTATTGATGATTATGAATTATTAAGAGGTAGTTTTTTATCGCGTTTTAAGATTTTATGCAGAGTATGGTTTTTGCTGGCATTGAAAAAGTATGATATTGTGATTAGTGCATATAAGAATAGGGGTTACGGACTCTTAGCCCTTACCACGATTAAAAAAGAATATAGAAGCTTTAGCTCTAAAAATAGAATAAATCAAATGATAAAGGGAAGGTACTATTCTTCTGAGTATGCCAGATTAATCCACCAAATTGATGATTGGCAGGTTCCTGAACCCTCGCTTCCCAACATTAATTTGTTACCAAATAATCGTATTGATGAACTTATTTATAAATTAAATCATCCACGTTTCATTCTGGTTCCCGCAGGAGCAAAAAATTTAATTAATGGCGGACTTCAAAGAAGATGGTCAATTGAATATTATCACTTTTTAGCAAAACAGTTAATTACAAAATATAAAGATTGTTCTATAATTTTAACCGGCTCAAGGGATGATACATGGGCTTATGAAAACTTTAAGGATTTGCCAGTTATAAATCTAATCGGTGAAACTACATTAATAGATTTGATTTATTTGTATAATAAATGCGATATACTTATAACGCACGATACAGGTTTATTCCATCTTGCAAAACTTTCTGATATTAAGACAATAGCTCTTTTCGGACCCGTAAATCCATTGGAAATGGCTGGTAACCATAAAAATATTAGCTGGATATGGAAGGGTGAGGAACTTCCGTGTTCACCGTGTTACGATGGAAAATCTTTTGCTGATTGCAGTAACAATATCTGTATGAAGAATATCTCAGTAGCGATGGTATTAGAAAAAATAGCGAGTATTAAGAAAGAATAAAAATTGAAAATTGCAATTGTACATGATTGGCTTGTTGTTTATGCCGGTTCGGAAAGATGCGTTGAATCTTTTACAAATATTTGGCCGGAAGCTGATGTTTATACCCTTGTTAATTTTTTAACTCCGGAAGAACAAAAGATAATTGTAAAAGATAAAATACCGTTAACCTCGTTTCTTCAAAATTGGCGTTCTGCCAGAAAGAACCACAGAAAATTTTTACCGCTATTTCCTTATGCAATTGAGCAGTTTGACTTGACCAAATATGATTTAATAATTTCAAGTTCTCATGCTGTCGCAAAAGGAGTACTGACAAATTCGAATCAACTGCATATAAATTATTGTCATACCCCTATGAGATATGCGTGGGATTTGACCCATCAGTATTTAAATGAGAGCGGATTATCGACAGGAATAAAAGGCACGATAGCTAAATCTATTCTGCATTATATAAGAATGTGGGATGTAATCGCTTCCAATAGAGTTGACTATTTTGTAGCAAATTCAAATTATATTGCAGGCAGGATAAAGAAAATATATAGACGTGATGCCGAGGTTATTTATCCTCCCGTTGATACAAAAGATTTTTCTTTACAAGCAAAAAAGGAAAATTTTTATTTAGCAGCTTCCCGTTTTGTACCTTATAAAAGAATTGATTTAATTGCAGAAGCATTTTCAAAGATGCCGGATAAACGGCTGATAATTATTGGTGATGGGTCGAATGCAGATAAAATCAAATCCAAAGCTTCGGTAAATATTGAATTTCTTGGTTATCAATCACGGGAAAAGTTAATAGAATTTATGCAAAAGGCTAAAGCATTTATATTTGCAGCAGATGAAGACTTCGGAATAATGATAATTGAAGCTCTGGCGTGCGGCACGCCGGTTATCGCTTTAAATAAAGGCGGAGCTGGTGAGACTATCATTGATAATAAAACAGGTATTCATTTTAATGAACAAAGCGCCGATTCTATTAAAGAGGCGGTAGAAAAATTTGAAAAATGCATGGATAGTTTTAGTCCAGAATTATTAAATGGATATGCAAAACAGTTCGATAGAAAAGTATTCGAAGAAAAGATTAAAGCTTTTGTAAATATAAAATGTATAGAATTTTTTAATAAATAATAAATTGTTTTAATTCCGAATGTTGACCGGTAAAAAATCCACATATTATTTAAGGCTGTTTTTAGATTTAGCTATCTTAAATCTTTCTTTTATTTCTGCGGCAGTAGCTGCACAGTCGTTTAGAATTCTACTTCAAAGAAATCACATGTTTATTTTAATGACAGGGTTAAATTTTGTCTGGTATTTCTTTTCAAATGTCATTAATTTCTATGAAGATTTCAACACAAGAAATTTTTCATATCAATTTATTAAGATTATCAGGAGTGTAATAGTTCAGATAGTAGCCACCATTCTATTTATCTTTATTGTAAAAGAAGATTTATTTACAAGAAATTTTATTACTTTCTATAGTATTTTGCTGATAGTATTAGTCAGCATACGGACGCAGTTAGTTAAGTATTTGCTTTCCAAAATAAGAGAAAGCGTCAAAAATATAAGGAATGTGCTTGTTATAGGCGCCGGTGAACTCGGGAAAAATTTTTATGAAATGGTGAATAGCCATAATGACTTCGGTTATAATTTTATCGGCTTTCTCGATGATAACGTCGAGCCAGATGTAAAAAATGTTCTAGGCAGCCTAAGTGATCTTGATAAGACTATTAATGAATTGAATGTTGAAGAAGTAGTTATTGCTCTCCCGATGTATGCCTCAAATATGTTAGAGCAGCTTATCGGGATATGCAATAAGCGCGCTGTCAGGGTTCATATTATACCCGATTACTTTCAATTTCTTTCGAAAAAATTTCAGATTAGTATGATAGGAGATTTTCCAATAATTACTGTGAGAAGTGAACCTTTGGCTGAATTCCATTGGAGACTTGTAAAGCGAGTAATAGATATTGTATTTTCAATTATTTTAAGCCTATTTCTTTTTTTATGTCTCACCCCAATTTTATATTTAATAAATAAAATGACTTCGCCGGGCTCTGTATTCTTTATCCAGGATAGAATCGGGGCAAAAAATAAAACATTTAAATGCTATAAATTTCGTACAATGTATTCAGGTAATATCAGTATCGGTAAATATCAACCTACCATTGAAGATGACCCGAGAATAACAAGAATAGGGAAGTTTTTAAGAAAATCAAATTTAGATGAACTTCCGCAATTCTTTAATGTATTAAAAGGCGAAATGTCTATAGTAGGTCCAAGGCCGCATGCAATTGCATATAATGAAATATATAAGGAAATGGTTGATGAGATAAAGATCAGAAGCTGGGTTAAACCGGGTATAACCGGCTGGGCGCAAATTCATGGATTTCGAGGTGATGTTTCTGATTATGATGAAAATAAAAAACGTACTATAAAAAGGATTGAGTATGATTTGTGGTACATAGAAAATTGGTCAATTTGGTTGGATATTCAAATTATATTGACCACAATTTGGCAGATGATATATGGAAGTGCAAATGGTATCTAATAATTTCATTTTTTTTCGATAATATATTTCATAATCTCTTAGCTTTTAGGATTAAATGCTTGACATTATATTCAACCCAAACTAACTTAACTGAATAATTGCAGTAAATTTTATAGCAGGCTGTCATCATGTTAAAAAATAAAAAAGTAGCAATAACTTTCGGTTTTTTGTTGATAATTTCAGTTATGATTTTTAATGAAAGCTGTAAACAGGCGGATGAGGTTGTAAGTTCAAGTTCATCTTCAGGCAACGGAAAAACGCAGACTACTATGAAAAGTGTAGTTAGCGGACTTGTGATTAGCAATTTAACAGGTATTGCAATTGACAGCGCACTTGTTCAGATTATCGGGACATCAATTAATATTTCTTTACTTACAGATTCAAAAGGCAAATTTTCCGATACAGTTGAGACATCCTCAAACATTAATTTAGCAATATATGTTTCAAAATCCGGATATGCGCAGGACACAACGAATATTTATGTTACTTCCGGAGTTGATTACCCTGTACCGGCAATAAAGTTAATTCCTGCAAACTCTACCGGTACAAAACCATCAGGCAACCCAGTAAGTATTTATTTGTATTCCCAAACATCTACAAGTATTGGAATTCAGGGAAGCGGTTCCCTAGCGACTGCTACTATTACGTTTGTAGCGGTTGATTCATCAGGGGCACCAATTGATTTGGATCATTCTGTAAATGTTAATTTTTCGTTTGGCGCAAGACCAAATGGCGGAGAAGTATTAAGTCCGAGTACGGTATCGACAAATGATTCGGGGTTAGCATCTGTTAATATTACGAGTGGAACAAAAGCAGGAGCAGTTCAAATTTATGCTATGCTTGTCTTGAGCGGTTCCAATATATATTCCAAGCCTGTTGCAATTTCAATTTTTGGCGGTCTTCCTGATCAAAATCATTTTAGCGTTGCGCCTGCCAATGTTAATTTCCCAGGGTATAATATATATGGCTTAACTGATGCAATAAGCACTTATGTGGGTGATAAATATGGTAACCCGGCCCGGCCGGGTACTTCGGTTTATTTTACTTCCAACGGCGGCATTATAGGGGGATCGGCTAATACAAACAGTCTGGGGATTGGTACAGTATCATTATTATCGGCTGCTCCACAGCCTTATGATGCGACCTTAGGAGCCGGTTTTGCTACTATCACAGCTTCAACCGCGGATGAAAACCTTAATACCATAAGTACAAATACTATAGTGTTATTTTCAGGATATCCAACTATAGCTATATCTCCGACAAGCTTTAATATTCCTAACGGAGGCTCGCAAAGCTTCAATTATACTGTTTGCGATCAGAATCAAAATCCTCTTTCCAGCGGAACTTCCATTTCGGTTTCACTTAATGGTCCCTCTGTCGCCTCTCAGGGCGATGTATCAATTAATTTGCCCGATACGCAAAGCAAAGCCTGGACTCATTTCAGTTTTTTAGTATATGATACTGATGATACAACAAATGTTCAAGAACCGATTACAATAGTAATTTTAGTAACGGGGCCGAATGGTTCGGCAAAAGAAACAATATCCGGTTTTAGTCATTAGTATATTAAACTTTAAATATAATGAATGAAGAAAATAAGTCATATATCGCCGGTATATACAATTACTGTGACCGCTGGTGTGAAAAATGTAAGTTTATATCTCATTGCCTTTTATTTACTAATGAATCTAAAATAGTTACGCAGGAAATATTAAAACCCGGGGAATCATTGGATATTGAAAAAATATTTAACATGAATTTTGGAAGTTATTCAGATGAATTGGAAGTTGAAATATTTGAACAAACTTCAGAAGATGAAGAACCCATAAATGCCGACAGTGAAGACAATACTGAAATTAATAAACACCCCCTTAGTAAATTAGCTGACGAATTCTTTCTTGGTTCGCATTTACTTATCAAGCGAATGGATGAGAGATATAATTTTTATGCGCTTTCAAATAAAAGACAAATCGATCCATTATTTAACAAGCTTTTCGAGGAATTTGAAAAATTTGTTTGGTTCCATTCATTGATAGTTGCGAAAGTAAAAAGAGCCGTTAGCGGGAAAATAGAGATGCTTAGAGATGATGATGAAGCTATGATTAATATTAGAGAATATGATATAAACGGCAGTGCAAAAATCTCCGTTATTGCATTGGGGAAAATAATAAAAGCATTAAACAAACTATTTAACAAAATGCCTGAATTTAAAAATGATATTTTAAGTATATTAGTGTTTGCAGGCGAACTTTTAAATATGATTGAGATAGAATTCCCCGGATATAATAGTTTCATCAGGCCGGGTTTTGATGAGTAATATCAACTTACCGCATTCCGATATTTTTTATTATAAAACTTATAAGTATATTAGACAAAAATGATTTTAGTTTCTTAATATT
>CAZUCY010000117.1:0-11246 GCA_964618785.1 uncultured Ignavibacteriaceae bacterium
GAGTATCAGGTTGTGGCCCTGAGGGTCATGGGTTCAAATCCCATCGTCCACCCGAAAATTTTTTTTTGATGGCCCCATCGTCTAATGGTTAGGACATCGCCCTTTCACGGCGGTAATATGGGTTCGAATCCCGTTGGGGTCACTTAGTTAAGCCTATAGTTAAATACTATAGGCTTTTTCATTTTAAATAGAATTGATTTTTATCTATAATTTTAATATACTTCTATAACAAAGCAGGGTGATGTATGAAAACTTTTAAAATTTCCTTTGCAGTAATCATTTCTTTTCTCATTTCTTTAAATATTCCGGCACAGACAAATTTTAATATAGGGCTTTATAAGTCTTTCTTGCAATCGCATACAAACTTAACTTCTGATGAATTAATGCAATTACACTCTGCCGGAATGTTTGTCGGAAATCTAAAACTTAATTATAATTCCGCGCAATATTTCGATTCAATTGCTGTTAAATACGGTCTTACCGGCGCAGAAAAATTTTCCATACAGCAAAATGGTTTTATGGTTAGTGAAAGACTTTCGAAGATTGCCTTTGGACAGGCATTCTTAGAAATATTTCAAAATGATTTGCCAGTATTTGTTTCGACCGATGCTGTACTTCATGCCTTCCATATATCTTATGACAGGATACTAAAAGATGTTGAACTCGGGACAATTATTGACAGTTTAAAAACATTATTAACACGGATGCATTCAAATTTTTCTGTTTTAGATACAAAGTATTCTGCAAACAGCGAAATGAAACAAATGCTTCTAGATGTTGATGTTTATATTACTATAGCCGGTGAATTATTAAGCTTGCAGATAACCCCGTACTATCCTGAAAACACGTCAAAAATAAACCAGGTAATTTCATTGATAACTGCTGCTTCTGGCTCGAGTGCTTATTCGTTATTTTCGACTGAGCCTGTAAATTATGACTGGAGTCAGTTTGAACCAAGAGCTCATTACGTGGATAATACTTATCCTATTTTAGCTAATTATTTCAGAACTATGATGTGGCTTGGCAGGATTGAAATTTATTTACTCTTGCCGGAAGCTTTTAATTCAGCAGACCAAGAAACTCAGTACTTAGATATACGACGCGAAACAATTGATGCAATGTTGATTAAGGAGCTTTTTGATACTTCCCAGGTGAGCACTACTTATAATTTTATAGAGAGTTATTTGGAACTTTTTGTTGGTGATCAGGATAATGTAACGATAGATAATTTAGGTTATTTAAAAAATGCGATTAATCTTTCGAGTTCCGCAGATTTGCTTGATAGCTTAAAGCTAATTACATTTCAGGACACGCTAAAAAATCAATCTTTTGCTTATCAATTAATTTTATCCCAACTATTAGCTCATAATCCGCTTAGTCCCGATAGTATAGTGCCTGCTTCTTCATTTTTACTATTTGGACAAAGGTTTATAATTGATTCCTATATAACTTCTCAGGTTGTGTATGATAAGACGCCGACTTGCAGGTTATTACCATCAATGCTGGATCCAATGTTTGCTTTAGGGAATGATGCTTCAGCACAATTATTAAAAGGCGAATTAGATGAATACCGTTATTCCGGTAATCTAGCGGCATTAAGATACTTAATAGATTCTTATGGAGATGATTTTTGGCAGAGCAGTTTGTACAATTTATGGCTGAATTCAATTAGAACATTAAACCCGCCGTCGGCAAGAGACAGCCTGCCTGCATTTATGCAGACGGGAGCATTTTGGCAGGAAAAATTAAACACACAATTATCATCATGGACGCAGCTTAGGCACGATAACCTTTTATATGCAAAACAATCATATACAGGAATGACTATATGTTCATTCCCATATACGTATATTGAACCATTTCCGAAATTTTATAAAAATTTAAAAATTCTCGCTGAAATAGCAAAGGAAAAATTCAGCAAAATTTCAGGGTTTCAAAGTTATTTTCTGTATCAGGTACTTGGTTATTTCGATTATTTAAGCTGTGTTGCCGATACTCTATCAACAATCTCACAAAAAGAATTAGATAAAATATCTTTCTCATCCGCGGAAATTAGTTTTCTCAAAAGAGTTGTTTATGATCAAGATGAGTCAAGTGGCAGCCTGCCTTATGCCGGCTGGTACGCAAATTTGTTTTATGACGATGCAGAATATGGTTCAAAAGGTTTCTTAACCCAGGATAATATAGTTGCAGATGTTCATACTGTTCCAACTGATTGCGGCGGAAATTTTTTGGGATGGGTTAAAGAAGTAGGAACGGGACCTATAAATTTAGGCGTTTTTACCGCTGAGTTGCCGGATGGAAAATTAACCGCTTTTATTGGCCCAGTTTCGAGCTTTTATGAATATACTACGCAAAATAATTTCCAAAGATTAACTGACGAAGAGTGGAATGATACTTATCTTGCTTCTTCGCTTCGTCCGTCATGGGTGAATCTTTATCTTCTGGATAATGAGGGAAATGCTGAATCCGAAGGGTTAAATCTTATAACTGCAGTAGCCAATCCATCTAAGACAAATAATGGAAATACAGGTAACTATTTAATTGTAAAAAATTATCCTAATCCATTCAATCCAACAACAACTATCAGCTTTCAGGTACCGGCTAAATTGTCTAATTCGAATGTAGAATTGACGATTTATAATATAGAAGGCAGAGTAATTAAAAGACTTTTAAATATGAATCTTCCAAGTGGGAATTATTTAACGGGATGGGACGCAACCAACGATGCCGGTTTAAAAGTAGCCAGCGGTACTTATATTTGTAATTTGAAAGTCGGCATTATGCAGAAAGCAGAAAAAATATTATTACTTAAATGAGTGCCAATCGAAGCTTGAACTAATCTAATCGGGTGAGGCAGGAAGTTGCGATTCTGCCAAGTCCCAATCGTGGTAAAACTCTATAGCCACGTAGCGGGAAGCCGGATAGCATTTGGAAACGAATACTATCTAAGCGGCTTGACAAAGTAATCTGAAAGGATGCAACACAAGCGACCGGGTTGTAACCAAAGTGAACACATAGGTAGCCTCGTAAAGAATAAAAACGGAGATGGACAAGTCTTTATTTTATAGGCGAAGTCAGCATCATTAAACGCTAGAAGAATAGAGCTGAGTGTAATGACAACTCCGGGGTACTAGTGATGACGCGGTCAGAAAGAAAGTTCAGGAACTTGGGAAGCATTCGCCTGGCAAGAAGTTTCGTCCTATACTTTGATACTGTTTTCCTCATTTTATTTTTCACTTCTTTTTTCAGGATATCAATTACCTGTAAATTTTGAAAGACTTCAATACTTTCTTTGATAACAGGCATTTGTTCGTAAGTTTTTTCAACTTGCTCCTTAAGATTAACGAGATTTATACCGCTTGTATGTTTACTGTAATATTTTGCAAATACGTCCCCGAGCGATATACCTATTGAACAAATTGCTCTTATTGCACTATTTGTACTACGAGTCGTCTAGTACATTACTTTGACAAAGTGAGAATACGGCAGGGTCTATTTGTGCTTGAGATATTTAATTATCTCCGGCAGCATGGGAATAAAAATTATGGCGATAATTACAATTGAAAAGTTGTGCTTAATAAAACCTATATTCCCTAAATAATAACCGCCGTAAACAAACATAGCTACCCATGCCGACGCACCCACAAAAGTGTAAGCTATAAATTTTGAGTAAGTCATACTCCCTATACCGGCTACAAACGGTGCAAAGTTTTTGATTATTGGAATAAAGCGTGCAAATATAATTGTCCTGCCACCGTATTTTTCATAAAACATATGGGCGCGTTCAAAATATTCTATCTTAAGGAAACGACCTTTTTTATTATGAAATATTTTCGGACCGATTAAATGTCCTGTCAAGTAATTAACCGAATCGCCAATGACAGCCGCCGCAGTTAATATCAAAAAAATATAATTCACATTAAAAGAACTCCTTGCAAATCTTGCCCACATTGCTCCATTAACAGTTGCTAAAACACAAAATATTATTCCAAACTGAGCGTTGGCGTAAGTAATATTTTCCCTTGAATATCTGATGGTATAAATAGAAGATATAAGAAAAGCAACTACAGAAAGCCATGTCGCAGGTACGTGAAAGATTATTATTTTTGCGTTCCCTTTTAGCCAGAATTTTAAAGAAAATTGACACCATGCATGTGGCACCGATACATTAGGGAATGCTATGCTAGCAATTGAAAAGAAACAGAGCTGAACTAACAAAAATATTTTCAAGATCATAATTTATAAGCCTCTTAGTTCTTATATATTATTATACTTCAGAGGCAAAAAAGAGCAACTTGTAAGAGTCTATGAGCTTAAAACATCATAACTGGGAAAAATTGCAATTTCAAATTTTTGTCCTGCAAAGTCTACACCTTGATTGTAGGAAAAGTTAACTGATTGCAAAGTAAAATTAAAGATAGTAAAATTGGAATCGAGCACAGGATAAAGAACTCTTCTATCGCCTGCTTTCGATATAGTTGGTGCTATTATAGTCGATGTTATTGCAAAACCTATAGTTCCAAGAACAAATTAGACTTAGGAAAACACGCTTACAGGTTTGACGTGTCGTATAGGTTTTGGCGATTCGTCTGCACATCCAAGATGTGCTTCTAAATCGGTCTTAGATCAGCAGAAATCCCTGAAATTGCCCCAATAACACTGCCAGTTACCTGAACGTTCATCCGGATTCTCCGGAATATAACATGCTTTATCTTCGATAATCTTTCTGCGGCGATTTCTTCTTCTATTTCATTGTCAGAATATACCAATTCGTAATCACTCGGTACCCTTATAAACTGATCAACAGTTTACCCCGTTTAAGCAGTGCAATACTTTATTCTAAATACCGGTCAAGAAAATTGTAACGTTAATAGATTTCTTCAATAAAGAAGCGTTTATATACAATACCATTAATGGTTGCCCGATGTTTATTGCCTTTTTCACCGATGTTAACATAGAATTTAACCATCTTCATATTATCACGAAGTATGTAAACAAGCTTGCCGCCGATAATCTCTTCATTCTCATTATGTGCCAGGAAGCAGGTGAGTAATTGCAAAAGGTTTTGTGCAGCAGGCTCACCAAGTACTTAAACTTTATATTTGCCCCAAACGTTATATCCTCCAACTAATTCTTTTTCCTTGTTATACCCATATGAAGATTTAATCTCTTACAGTACAAGACTACTATCAAATTGCTAGTTAACAAGTTCTATTTCGCCGGATACAAGACATGATGGATATCGGAATTTAACAGTATTGTTTTCCATAAGAAATCCTTCTTTAGAGAACTCGGCAAGCATATTTTTAAGGTACTCACCAAATAGAAAAATATATTCGGATTTAGAGCCGTTCGGATTGGATTCCGGAATATACATCAAACGAAACCATGATTTCCTATGACAGTTTCCTTCAATAAATATATTTCCTGTGACTGGATCGGTGAATATGACAGAAGCTTCAGAAGGATGTTCTTCTTTTTCCAGAAAATCTTTTTTCCCAAAATAATATCAAGAGTATCGAAGAATCTGAATGATTTCAGCTTTTTGTAATTCATTATTTTATCTATATTTTATTATTAATGTAAATTTCAATTAGACAACGGATTCAGTCACCATCTGAAAGCCAACTACTTTATTAGAACCTTTTTCTTTCCCGGTTACATTTAAAGTAATTGCATTTATAATATCTTAAGTTGAGATCGGATCCGGAAAGTATTGGGTATCATCTATGATATTAGTTCTTTCTATTTCCGGAAACTCCCCAAATCCAAATAAATTATTAATATGTTTTTCAGTATGCTGGTCAATCTTGTTCTCTATAATCCTGTTTAATATTTGGGTACATCAGCGCCGGAAATTATATATTTCTTAATTTCCGTAAACAAATTCTTTCATTTAATTATCCCGACGTTTGGTTAAGAAAGGTTAAATCTTTTTAAATGTATCTCAAAGCCCTTGATAATATCTTCAGCTTTGAGGTCCTTAAAAATGATTATTTTATCGAATTGTCCGAAACGTTTTTCAGCTGGATCAATTACCTCATGAAAAATGGTCGAGCTTATTATAGTTATATTTTTTCTCTATTTCATTCCCGTTTATAGGTATAAATATTTTTTTAATACAAAATCAAAAATAATTTGACCATATCTGTAGATTCGATAAATGTTATTGAGTTAGTTCACGATCAGTCCAGGAAGGTAGCTAAAGAAAGATCTCTGTTCCTTAATGTTGCCGCTCTTAAAAAAATGTTTTATTTGGCTTACAGAGACCTTTTTAAAAATTGACCATGCCAATTAGAAACTGGTCTAATGTTCTTTTTAACATTTTAATTAATTTTGAGGAAAGGCTCGAGCCTTTCTTTTGAACTTAATATGTTATTTACATAAATTATTTTACAAACTTAAAGATAACGCTTAAATTACTTACATACCTTTCGTGAATTTATAATTGGTTTTCATCATTTAATATTTTTATTTTAACTACTTAAAAGAAAGATGACAGTACTAATTTACCAGCACAATTTGAATAAATTAAACAATGATTTAAATTTAATCGGTGAGTATTTTAGTTAATCGATTTTTTCTAATTAAATTTTAAACTAGAATAAGGATCATACTGCTATGTTAAAATCAATAGTTGGTAAAGTAATTTTATTCACACTTATTTTCATTATAATGCCTTTTGTAAATGAATATTCAAATTGTAACCCGACTAACCTTCGTGTCAATTACAGGATAAACCCAATTGGCATTGATAACGGATCACCAATGTTTTCGTGGCAGATTAATGATTCCGGAGCAGGTGCAAAGCAAACAGCATGGCAAATTCTAGTAGCTTCCTCGTCCGAACTGTTAAAGAATGGAAAGCCAGATATGTGGGACAGTGGCAAACAATTATCTTCAAAGAATAAACAAATATTATTTGGCGGAACGCCGCTTAAATCATGTTCCCGTTATTTCTGGAGCGTGATAATCTGGGATAAAGAAAATCAACCTAGTAAAATAAGTGAGCCGGTTTTTTTTGAAACAGCTTACCTGGATTCAACCGATTGGAAAGGGAACTGGATTACAAATACAGAGGATACAGCTTCTTTCTATTCTCCATACATAAGAAAGGTTATACAAACTCATGGTAAACCGGTAAGTGCAACTGCTTATATTGCCGGGATATACCCGCTTTGACCGCCGCACGCTTTATTTCACTTATGATATTACAAATTTTTTAATAGAAGGGAAAAACTGCATAGGAGTAATCCTGGGGAACGGCTGGTACAATGTGCAGACAAAAGCAGTCTGGTATTTCGATAAAGCGCCGTGGCGTAAATCTCCCCGTTTATTAATGAATATACGTTTGCAATACGCCGATGGTACAGTCGAGTTTATTTCCACAGATGAGAGCTGGAAATTCAGTGAAGGACCAATCCGGTTTAACAGCCTTTACTCAGGAGAAGAATACGATGCGCGGATGGAACAAGAAAATTGGAGTTCGGTTGCATTTGATGATTCAAAATGGGAAAATGTGCTAAAAACAATATCACCGGGAGGAGTTCTCTCCGCGCAAGCATCCCCTTCAATAAATGTTATACGCACAATAAAACCGGTAAATATTTTCCAGCTTGGAAATGGAAAATACATGTTCGATATGGGGGAAAATTTTGCAGGTATTCCGCATCTGCAAATTCAAGGTAAAAAAGGGACAAAAGTAACAATGCGTTTCGGTGAAAGAATAAACCCGGACAAGTCTTTGGATGCAAAACTAATTTCCGAACATATGCGTATTCCCGGCGGAGAACATCCTTTCCAGACTGATTGCTATATTCTTAAGGGTAAAGGAAACGAAACTTACGTACCGCATTTTACTTATCACGGCTATCAATATGTTGAGGTGACAACAGAACCTGCCATTGAGTTAAGTAAAACCAATTTGGAAGGATTATTTTTAAGTACCGGTTCTGAAGCAATCGGTTCATTCAGTTGTTCAAATGACTTACTCAATAAATTATATGCTGCCGCTCTGCAATCTTACAGAAGCAACTTTTACAGCATTCCAACAGACTGTCCGCATCGCGAAAAGAATGGATGGACAGGTGATGCACAAATTTCTTGCGAAACGGGCTTATGGAATTTCGACGGCATTCTGGCTTAACGTAAGTGGTTACAGGATTTGCGGGATGAGCAGAGACCGACTGGGGAATTACCCGGTATTGTTCCAACTTCGGGGTGGGGTTATCAATGGGGCAATGGACCGGCATGGGATAGTGCATTACCAATAATTGCATGGGAATTATATCAGTATTACGGAGATACTTCTGTTCTTAGTGAGAATTATGACGCAATTAAGCGTTACGTTGATTATTTAGGAACACACACAAAAGATGGTATTCAAACTATCGGGTTGGGAGATTGGGTATCAATTACAAAAACTCCGGTAGAGATAACATCAACCGGTTACTATTATTATGATGCCTTGACACTTTCTAACATAGCCGGGATATTAGGAAAAGCCGAAGACAGGAAAACTTATTCGGCGCTTGCTGAAAAGGTAAAAACAATTTTCAATAGAACATTCTTTGATGAGCCGGTTAATCATTATAATATACAAACACAAACAGCTTTAAGCTGCGTGCTGTATCAAGGATTACCTCCGCAACAAGCAGTGGAACAAACGGAAACTGATTTGATTAAGCAGGTTGAGAAAAAAAATTTCCATCCGGATTTTGGTTTACTCGGCAGCAAGTATGTATTGAATGCACTTCACAGTTCCGGGAACGATGAAATTGCTTTCAAGATGTTAAACAGCACGGAATATCCCGGCTGGGGAAACTGGATTGCAAAAGGCGCGACCACATTATATGAAGATTGGGATGGCGCTAATTCTTTGAACCACATATTTCTCGGAGATTTTACTTCATGGTATTTTAAAGCTCTTGGCGGGTTAAATATCGATCCCGATAATCCTGGATTTAATAGCTTTCTATTAAGACCGTCATTTATAAAACAACTCTCGTTTGTTAATTGCAGTTACAATTCCGTGAATGGCAACATTACTTCCGGATGGAAAAGGGAAAATGAACTGATCTATTGGCAGGTAGTAATTCCGGCAAACACACACGCTTCAGTGATAATTCCGGATGCATACCGTATTGAAAAGATTGTGGAAAACAATTCGGGTACTCAGATTCAGGCAGAAAAAATTATAATTCCTCTTGAAGCGGGTAATTACACAATTATATTGAAAGAGAAATAAGTTTTATTATTAATAGATTGAAAATTAGATCAAAGCAATTCGCAAATAAATGCAACAATTATATAAATAAAAAATTCTTATAAGAGGGAAATATGAAGTACAAGTCTAATAACAGTTGGATAATAGCGCTGCTTCTTATTGTGGCAAATTCAATTGTTTATGAATAAAGGCAGTAATAAGGTAATCCAAATTCCGAATCAATGATTGGTATGCCTTTAATAAAGTTAACAGTTTGGATACTGGTAATTTCGGTATTATATGAGTGCCTGGCAGCCAAATGACAATACTCTTACTATTCCGTTTAGCGTCGCTTTATATGGTGTTATTAAAAGTGCTAAGAAGATACTCTGAAAGTGAAGCTATTGGTAATCATTAAAAAATTGCTGGAGTTCAATAAGTAAAAGCTCAACTTGCAAAGGCACTCTTTGAAGTTTAAACATTATTTTATCCTATTAACTTGTTATTTTCAGCTTTAATTTAACTATTTTTATTATCTTTATTTCAAACTTTCAACTTAAGTGAGTTAAAGAAATTAAAAAATAATCGTAAAATAACTTGACCGGGCAGATAAATTCGGTAATACTAAGTTATAAAAATATTTAATAAAGGGGTAAAATTATGTTTTTATAAAATCATGTATTATAATCGGGTCAAACAAAGGCATTCAAAAAAGTTGTTTTCAAGGCGCCCATCATAAATCAAAGAAATTAAATGAAGTGAGAAATGAAAAATTTATTTATTCGAATTGTAATGGTTACCCTACTTATGTTATTGGTTTATACCCCTGAAATAAAAGCAGGTCATCCTTGTTGTTATGTTCTAATTTGTTGCCGGTCTACCAACAGAGGGATGACATTTTTAGTCAATAACAAGTGGATGCAAGCGCATGATTATAGAGATATAAATCAGGTATCCGATATAATGCAGAAAATTTGTGATGCGGGTATTAAAACAGTTATTGTAGACATGAGCAATGATTCACAATGGACCAACTTATGGAGTGAGTTTGAACCAATGTTAGAGAACATACAGCATGTTTGCCGGAATAAGAATATGCAATTCTTTATTTTAATCGGTGCAGCAGGAAAATTTTCCTTTTGGAACGAGCAGGCTGAGCGAATATGGAAGCTAGGGTCACAGGATGCAACTTATAGAAAGTACGGGTTCGGGGACAACCGTCCGATGCTTGTAGTGTTCCAACCCTCAGATATGTATTGGAAAAGGTACGATGAAGCCCCGGACAGTGCAAAAACATACCTTTCCAGATTTCATATAGGCACAACCCAGGTTAATGATCCGATCCTGCCAGAAGCATCAGATGGTTGGGGGTATCGGAATTACTCTCAGAGCGTTGACGGGAAGGTACGGTTTGCCTGTCCCAATGGGGGCGTTTCTCCCGACCAGTGGTATCGAATCAATGAAGCTGAATGGAAGAGAAGAGTTGAATGGGCAAGCCAGGCAGAACAATATAGTGTTTATGGTTCTTATGATGATGTCTGCGATGGGATTCATTGGGGAATTGCTGATACCAAAAATACCAATGTGATACACAATAAGTATCCGGGTGATCAGCCGTATCTTTATTACAATGTGATACGAAAAATTTTAACAGGGAACATACAATTACCACCCGTTCCAAGCGGTTCAAGGTAAAAAATTATGGTCGGTTAAACATTATCTTTTAATCGGTGGCGCAACAGATCTGATTCATAAAGATGTTGAGGAGGAAGCAATCATTAAAAACAAATATTACATATTATCGAATGAAAATTGCCTGAAACTGTACTATATTCATCTATTGGAAAATCCTTAGAATTACATGAAGTCTGATCGGTTTGTATAATTATGCAAGGACAAAGACATTCATCGAATTAGTAAACATTTCACTTTCAATTTAAATCGTAAAAGATTTGCTTTCGGAAACCTAAAAGGAGTGTAAAAAATCTTGTGTAAATGATTAATAAAGGACTTGAGGTAAATGCTGTTGAGCGTAGCG
>CAZUCY010000118.1:0-10943 GCA_964618785.1 uncultured Ignavibacteriaceae bacterium
ATTTTTGCAGATTACCTGAATGGACAGAAGGCAAGGATTAAACTTATGCTGGCGCTTTCTGTTACTAAAAACCCGGATGAACTTAAAAAATTTTTTGAAGGATGAATGCAGGTCAACTTGCCGGGTCAATCTGCATTTTAAACAACCTCGCCGGTATTACTTTAAAAGGATCATTTTTTTAGTTAGAGTAAAGCCGCCTGCCTCAATCCTGTAAAAATAAATTCCGCTTGCAAGCGATGCGCCGTTAAAATTAATTGAGTAATTTCCCGATGAATACTCTCTATCGGCAATAAGCGCTACTTTCTGACCAAGCTGGTTATAAACTACTATTCTTACCCTTCCGGCTTTAGGCACTGCAAAATTAATTATTGTAGTAGGATTAAACGGATTAGGATAATTTTGCGATAAAGAAAAAGTTTTTGGCGTCAATTCAATTTCCTGCTTAACACCGGTTATAAGACTGACGTATGCACGTATTAAATAAATAGCAATCGTGGTATCGCTTGAAGTTATATAATACCATCCCGGAGCAGTGACACCATCGGCAGTTTGTAAATAAGTATAACTATGATAATCATCCTGCCCCGGGTAGTCGGTTGCCATTACACCCGGAGTTGAAGGATCGGAGCCTATAACAAAACCGACTGTAAAAGCATTATCAGTTGAAATATTATAAGATTCCAAATCAATAGTACTCCAATTATCATAAGGAATCGTATAGGGTAATGATTCTGTTGTTGAAATTGAAGCGGTTATCGGAACAGCTAAAGCAGTTCCCAGCGGTGTTGTAAGCGTTGAGGATGAAGCATTAAAGCCGGTATACGTCCAGACACCTCCTGTTATTGAACCAGCTCTGAGGAGCGCAACCCTTATTGAATCGAGCTTACCACCCGTAACAGCATTAAAAGTAACACAAATAGTATCCTTAGGAGTCCATACATAGTACCCTGTGGGTTCTGTATCATCCCACTTTAATTCATTTTCTGCTGTAGAAGCCGTACCGGTAGCAGAATAGGCATATACCTGGGAGTTATTAGTACTTGTATCTATAATTACAAAATTTATGGAAGTATATGTACCTCCATATAAAGGTTCCGAAAAAGCAGTATTTACAGGTACGTTAAGGACGCGGTTTGAATTGCTTCCTTCTTCTATTGCTTTTATAACTAAATTATTTGCGGGTGGCGCCGTGAAAGTTATATTAAGATTGCTGCCGCTTGTAAAAGTTATGTACTCGGCGGCAAGAGGTTCTATGGTATCCGTTACTGTAACATTTGGATTGTAGTAAATATATTTACTAACTGCTTTGGCAAGTCCGGTATGAATGGGATATCCATAAGCATTGCCAAGATTAACATCATCAAGCTTATTTGCAATAAGCCAGTTAATAAACAACTGTGTAAATGAAATAGTCTGACCGTCGGTTGAGAGGGCATTTTCAAGTCCCGCTAATCCTACCTGATTATCCTGAACAACATGGCTAAAAATACCAATACCAAACTGGTCAAGCCAATAAGTAAAATATCTTTGTGCACGCGAGTAATCATTTAAAACTAATGTGGCGTCGCTGCCCCTCCAGTTCAAAAGAGGAAAGTTGGTATCATTAGCATAAAGACCCGGATAAAATGGCGGGTACCCGCAATTAATTTCCGCAAGCATAGAGCAGCCTTCATTCACAAAAGTTAATTCCGGATTTGATTGATGGTAGTTCCAGTTAATCATATGCTGGAATTCATGCGCGCATGTTTCTAATGCAACCTGCAAACCATCGGATGTTGAAAGGTCAGTAGGGTTGCAATCCATATAATAGATTTCTGCTTGATTACTTCCGGGATTTGGTACTTCATTATTAGAACTGAAATAGCCCGCCGTATAACCGCCTCCGGCGGAAGCATTGTAACCATCTTGAATATCAAGGATAAGGATAATAATTCTCGGATCGTTATCAACATCCGGCGGGTTTCCGAAAGCATCTACATCGGTCTGATAAATTCCTTTATTAGGGTTGGCAGGCGTTTCATTTTCAAATGCATTTTCAACGGAATCAACTTCAGCCTGAGTTACTCTGCCGCTATTCAATTGAACATTTTCAACAAAAATATAACAATGATTGCCTATTGCCTCGCAGGTTGAAGGAACCTGATAATAAAGTCCGCTGGTAAAATTATAAGCATACCAGGAATGGGCGGAGCCAACATTAAATGTCCAGGCGGTTTTAGCAAGTTTCTGTTTATTGTAATCAGGGTGCTCTTTAACCCATTGTGCGACTGTCTGATCCTGTTTCCACAACAAGGGTGTGCCGTCTACGGGATAGCTTTTAGAGAGGCTCTTTTCATGTACCGGAACTTTCAAAATATTTTTTTGAGATAACGCAGGATATGAAAAGATGAGTGTGAAGATTGCTAAATAATAATGAAAACGCATATTTTCCTCAATATTTACGCACAAATTAATAAAATTTTTACGCTAATGCCCAATATGTAAAAACATCAACATTCAACTAAAAATTATTCTCACTACAGATTAGCAAATATTTGAAAAGAATGACAACTGATTATGGCATCTCCATAGATATTATTTCGTATTTTTTCACATGAATGGTATTAGGAGTTTTAGTATTGTCTATTTTATCATAAAATATCTTAGCCGTCTTGCTTTGGTTCTTAAGAAGAAAATCTTTTGTTTCTTTGTCGCAATCAAGAATAATTATACTTGATGGACTTGTTTGTAACGCTAAATTTGTGAAAGGTTCATTACCAACCACTACAACTTCACCCACAATATATTTTGCCCGAAAAGCGCTGCTTGATCCCGTACATCCGGCTATAAATAGAATTGCAATTAAAGTTATAGCCGGCATAAGCCGTTGTTTTACATTCATTTATAATCCTGTATTTTAAAGTCCCGCTTTTTACTAAGTTAAACTACTTCCCGTTGTAAAAACGAAACTTATATATTACAAGTAAATGATAATTATCGATAAACGCAAATGCGCTGGGGCAAATTACCAGACACAAAATATTTAAAAGGGTAATTTTTTCTTTTACGTTTGACAAATGTGTCAGCCCAAATGTTTAAGATATTTAGTTTCTCTTTTACATGAATAATCAGGTAAAAAATTTCACATGCCGCTTCTTCTTCAATTTAATCATCCGAATTGTATTTACAGTTCTTTTACAATTCTTGAACAGGATTTTTTGCAAATTTAAGGTCATAAGAAATCAATATTTTAACTTTTACATGCTGCTAAAATCTGTAATATATTTATGATTTATCATAGCTTATATAAAAAATTGCAAGTCGCTTTTGAAAATGTTGTTACTACTACAGAGTTACAAGAACTTTCAGTACGAATACGAAAAAGAAGTTTCACTTCTGCAGTGAAGGCAATAATCAATTCCGGTTCATCAAATTCTTTTTCTGATAATTATAATATAGGGGCTTATAATGATGGTCCTGATTCACCATTCCTAACGGGCATTGATGATTGTAACCTCTCAAGTAATAATTCATTTGAATATTTCACAATTGAAAATTTAAGTAATTCGCAACCAAGCGGTGTAATATTTTTGTTTCACGGATTAAATGAAAAGAAGTGGGATAAATATTTTCCGTGGGCGTATGAACTTGCGAAGCAGACAGGCAAAACTGTTATCCTCTTCCCTATAGCATTTCATATGAACAGGGCTCCGTATGAATGGTCGGATTCCCGTTTAATGAACAAAATAGCTATACAAAGAGCTAATAAATTACCAAATGCCAAAACATCTTTTATAAATGCAGCAATAAGTGCAAGGCTTGAAGCAAGCCCTCAAAGATTTTTTTTATCCGGCTTGCAGACGTATTTAGATTTTTGCAGTTTATTAAAGTCAATTAGATGCGGCTTGGAAAAAGATATTCCGCCGGGGGTAAGTATTGATTTTTTCGGCTATTCAATCGGGGCATTTTTTTCCTTACTCCTGTTAATGGATAATCCTTATAAAGAATTGGACAATTCACGTCTTTTTATATTCTGCGGTGGAGCTACATTTGATAATATGATGCCAATCTCCCGGTATATAATCGATATGAGAGCATCTCAATTTGTGGAGAATTATTTTGAAAAGCAGCTAAATAATAAGCCATTAATGGAAAAGAAACTTGAATCTTATTTTAAAGGTGTGCCTATTGAAAAGAGTTATTTCCCGGCATTGATAAATCAAAAACATTACAAAGACTTGCGTGAAAAGCGTCTTTCCCAGATACATGAGAGAATAAGAGCTACTGCATTAATGCAGGATGAAGTTGTGCCTCCGTTCGGGGTTTTAAATAATCTAAAGGGAGAGCGCAGAAATATAAATACCCGTGTTGATGTCTTAGACTTTGAATATCCTTACGACCATGTTACGCCTTTCCCGTTAATTGAAAAATACAATGTCCATGTTGATAAATCATTTAAGCATATAATGGGGAACTCTTCCGCCTTTCTATCATAAACTTTAGAAAATACTCTGTTTTATAGTTATTATTCTTATCAATGATGCAAAGAACATCTATACATGTTAAAAAGTATTATTTTTTACTCATAAATTTCAGGCAATTAACTAATCACCGGTAAACCGGTATTTATATTGAACGGAGATAAAATGATCTTAGAAATAAAACATGACGAAGACGAAAATAAATTTTATATAATTGTGAACGGCAGCGAAGCATATTTAAGATATATAATGGTTGATAATGATACAATGGAAATAGTTCAAACCTATGTGCCGAATGAATTGAGAAACCGGGGTATAGCAGGTGAGATTGTCCGCGGTTGTTTGAGTTTTGCCGAAGAGAAGAAACTTAGAATTATTCCTACTTGTTCTTTTGCTGAAGCTTTTATAAAGAGGCATAAGGAATTTGAAAATCTTTTAGCATAAGCAGATTTTCTGCTTTTAAAAATAAAAACGGATATCCGGGAGGGATATCCGTTTCCGGTATATTACTCTGTATTCCTGTTATTGCAAATTTGTTGTCAGGACAAATTCCACGCCCGCCAGGGCTTTTGAAACCGGGCAGTTTGTTTTTGCATCCTCCGCAAATTTCTTAAATGTGGGTTCGTCTATTTTCTCAATACTTGCTTCGCAATGGACTTCGATTTTTGTTATAGAAAACCCGTCCCCAACTTTATCAATGTGAACTTTATCTTCAGTCCTAACATAATTCACCTTATAACCTCCGCCGGAAAGCATATTTGAGAGCGCCATTGAATAACAGGCAGAATGAGCTGCGCCAATTAATTCTTCCGGGTTTGTTTCAGCACCTTTATCAAATCTGGATATGAAATTGTACATTACATTTTTTAAAACTCCGGATTCCGTAGTAATATTTCCGCTCCCGCTTTTTAAATCTCCGCGCCATTCCGAATTAGCTTTTCTTACAGGCATATCTTCTCCTTTTTCTAAATTGATTTTAATTTGAATGAAATTATAACACTTTTGTATTAACTTGTCAAAATAGTCATATTCTGTATCACAAAAATAAATATTTTACTATCTCATGTTACGCAGGATAAATGGATTTATAACCCTCCCACCTGCAAGCCTGCCGGCAGGTCAATGCCGGGGACAAATAATTACAAATATATTCAGCTATTAGCCAAAATAAGAGCCCCATAATGGGTTAAAGTCCAAAATATGTTGATGCCTTACTATACTCCGGGTTATTCTTTAGGAATGGCTATGCCAAAACCCGGGGCTGATTAATGAAATTTGATAAGTGCGTATCATTATTTACCAGCGCACTTTATATACATTATTGCGTAAAATGAGCAACAAATATTTTAAAATTATAAATATTAAGAATGGTTCCCAATCAATCATATTTTCCTTGCCTGTTTATGAACATTTTGCTTATAATTACAATATAATTTATAAACTCAAGTGGAGTTTTGCATGTATATCAAGCTAAATTTACTTTTTTTCTTTTTAATGGCTTTTAATATGGCTATTTCACCGCAAACACTTAAATATCCCAAGACAAATAAAGATAACGTTAAAGATGATTACTTCGGTAATATTGTCAGCGATCCATATCGCTGGTTAGAAGATGATACGGCAAAGGCAGTAAGCGAATGGGTAAAAGAAGAAAACAAGGTCACATTTAATTACCTGAATAGAATTAGTTTCAGAGATAAGATTAAAGAACGCCTTGAAAAACTCTGGAACTATCCAAAATATTCTGTACCATTTAAAGGAGGCTCTCACTATTTCTTTTTTAAAAATGACGGATTGCAAAATCAAAGTGTATTGTATATTCAGGATGATTTGACGGCTAAGCCTGAACTTTTTTTAGACCCTAATAAATTATCATCGGATGGGACTGTTTCATTAACTACTTACGCAGTTTCCAATGACGGGAAGTATTTTGCTTACGGCACTGCATCGGGGGGTTCGGATTGGAATGAGTTTTCTGTTATGGATGTATCTGCGAAGAAAAAGCTCGGCGATAACTTAAAATGGATAAAATTCTCAGGCATTGCTTGGTACAAGGATGGATTTTTTTATAGCCGTTATCCCGAACCCGAAAAAGGTAAAGAACTCGTTTCAAGCAATGAATATCATAAAATATATTATCATAAAATTGGAAACGATCAAAGTCAAGACAGTATAATTTTCCAGGACAGCGCTGCTCCTAAATTAATAATGAGTGCGCAAACTACTGATGATGAAAGATTTATAATTTTATACTTATCAACCGGAACAAGTAATAATGCACTTTATGTTAAGGACCTTCAGGATCCCAATTCCGCTTTTATAAAAGTAGTAGAAAATTTTGATGACAATTATAGTGTTATTGATAATTTAGGAAGTAAGCTTCTTGTCATGACTAATAATAATGCTCCGATGTACCGGCTTGTATTAATTGATCCCCAAAACCCTGCTGAAAAAGACTGGGAAACTATTGTGCCTGAAAAGGAATATGTACTGCAATCCGTATCAATTATTGGCGGGAAATTGCTTGTGGAATATACTAAAGATGCTTACAGTCAAGATTATATTTGTGATTTAAACGGGAAATCGGAAGAAGAGATTAAACTGCCCGCTATTGGAACCGTTGGCGGATTCAGCGGAAGGCGGGAAGATACAACTGCTTTTTATGCTTTTACTTCCTTCACTTTCCCTACAACTATTTATAAGTATGATATAAAGTCAAAATCTTCATCAGTATTATACAAGCCTGAAATTAATTTTGATTTTAATAAATATATAACCGAACAAATATTTTATAAGAGCAAGGACGGGACAAAAATCCCGATGTTTATTGTTCATAAAAAAGGCTTAAAATTAAACGGTAAAAACCCTGCTCTTCTCTACGCTTACGGCGGTTTTGATATAAGCATTAATCCCGCCTTCAGCATTTCAAGATTGATTTTTCTTGAAAACGGCGGTGTGCTGGCTGTAGCTAATATTCGCGGCGGAAGTGAATATGGCGAAGAATGGCACAAAGCAGGTATGCTTGAAAAAAAACAGAATGTATTTGATGATTTTATTGCGGCTGCGGAATACCTGATTAAAAATAAATATACATCTCCTCAAAAGCTTGCAATTAACGGCGGCTCTAACGGAGGTCTTTTAATAGGTTCAGTTACAAATCAGCGCCCGGATTTATTTAAAGCAGCCGTTCCGCAAGTTGGCGTAATGGATATGCTGCGGTACCAGAAATTTACAATTGGGTGGGCGTGGGTAAATGAATACGGCTCGAGTAATGATTCAGTACAGTTCAATTTTCTGTACAAATATTCGCCTATTCACAATATTAAATCAGGGATAAATTATCCCGCAATACTAGTTACTACTGCAGACCATGATGACAGGGTTGTCCCGGCACATTCATTCAAATATATAGCAACGCTGCAGGAAAAGTACAAAGGCAGCAACCCTGTTCTTATAAGAATTGAAACACTTGCAGGTCACGGAGCCGGGAAACCGACTTCAAAAATTATAGAAGAGCAGACGGATATCTGGGCGTTTATTTTTAAAAACCTTGCGGTAAAAACTATTTATTAAATTAATTTAACTATTGCATTTATAAAAGCGAATAATATGAAACAATTAATATTCTTAAAAATCATTTGTCTAACTTTATTGGCGTTAATTATGAATATTGAAATAAAAAGTCAAGATATGCACTCTGAAAAAGGTGAACCTGTAACGGTTGGTTCGGTTAATTTATTAAAATATACAGGGCTTTGGTATGAGATTGCAAAAATACCTAATAGCTTTCAACGCAGTTGTGCATGTAACACTACCGCAACTTATAAATTTAGAGATGACGGGCGAATTGATGTAATTAACCGGTGCACCGAAAAAGACGGCAGTGTTGACGAAGCCAAAGGAATTGCAAAGGTTGAGGATACAAATTCATATTCTAAATTAAAAGTTAGTTTTGTAAATATATTTGGAATTTCATTATTCTGGGGGGACTATTGGATAATCGGTCTTGATAAAGATTATAAATATGCCGTTGTCGGCAGTCCTAACCGAAAATACGGCTGGATATTAAGCCGAACGCCAAAACTATCTCAAAATGACTTAAACGAAATATTCGGAATACTTAAAAATCAGGGCTACAATCCGAAAGATTTTGTAATGACGGAACAAAATTAATATTTCCCTAATTCATTTCTTAAATACTTTATTTCAGCATCCTTTTCAAGTATGTAGTTTTTCTGATCATGCGCCCTACTGCTTAATTTTGATTTTCTTTTATTACACACGAATAATTCTTTTTTCAGAAAAGTAATATTATCTAATAAAATGAATATAATTTTTTCATATTTTTTCCATTTGGAAGATCCGGAAATATTGAAATTATTAATATTAATATCTCCGGTAATATTGCTAAAATTGTTTTTTTTGACCACCTGCCTGTGCATTAGTCTCCCTGTTAATGTTTGGAATTCCCTTTTTATTTAAACCCTTTATATTTAGAAAGCAGCTCCCTCAATTCTTTGTTCTCTTTTTCTAACCTGGCTATATAATTTCTTTTCTGCTTTAAATCTGTTTTTAATTCTTCTATTTCTTCCTGTGCAATGTTGCTGCTGAGTGAATTAATTTTTACATCTCCCTTAATACCGCTGATTTTATTATCTGAAATTATCTGGCTGTTTATTGTACTCAAATCAATGCCGGCTTTATCGGTAAGCCTTTGCATAAATTTATCCGTCTGCCTGTTTATAGCATCTGAAATACTCTGTTTTGATATTCCCAGAGCATCTCCGAGTTCTTCAAGCGTATCATATTTCTGCCTTATTACTCTTAAAAGCAATTTTCTCGGAATTTTTTTACCCGCCTGTATATTTGAAGAGTAACGTATTTTATCAGTTTTTGTCATTACAATAAAGAATATAATAGTTATATAGAAACTATATACTTAGCATATACGTATATTGTACGTATTATTAAGCAAGGCGTTTATTTGTTTATGGAAAATTTAATTATGATAAATATAAATAAACCTATAAATAATACAGCTCAAAATCAATAAAAATTCTTAAGTATCGTAAAAATTTGATGGGTTATAATGTTGATCGGAATAATAAATCAAACAGGTGTATATACAATGTTTATAAGGAAAAAAGAATTAACATCTCTTTAAGCAGGAATATCTTTTATTCTTTTGAAAATCCTCTCAAGAAACAAAAAGAGATTAAGACATCAGAAGCGCTGATTGAAAAGCCGTTTCTAATATTCTTATTCCCTAAGGATGAATGTTCCTATCCTTCCGTTAATGATTCACTCTCTCGGCGGCATTTTCATTTGTTCCCATTCTTCACGGCTGGGTCCGTAAATACCCGGTACTTTCAAACCTGCCTGCCTCATAAGTACGGTCATTTGAGCGCGGTGATGAATTTGGTGCCTTATTAATACGGTAAGTACCTGCCCTTTTCTCCACATATCACGAAACATCGGTATCTCTTCCTGCAGAGATTCATCCGTCCAAATTTTTGTTACATTATCAATAACATTTTTTGCAGAATTTTCATACTCATCCGTAATTGTTTTTGCACTTGCCGGTAATTCAGTTTCATCCGTAATTGTTTTTAAAGAAAAGCCGGCTTGGGTTAAGGTTTTATCAAGAGAGCATACTAAATGCCAGGCAAGCCTGCCAAGCGTTCTTCCTTCTTCGTTAACTTTATATTGAAGGGATTCATCCGTAAGAACTCTAAAAAGTTTTAAAGTTGCTTTAGATTCAATATCCCAATCTTTTTGAAAATCAGATATTTTATAAAACATATACAGCCTCACATATATTTATTAATTTTACTATTTTCAACTTAAGCCTGAAAGAATTTCTTTCAGCTTTTTCAGGTTTGTTCTCCAATCCGCTTGTTTAGTTCTCTCATGTTCAACTACATCAGGGGCAGCATTACCAACGAATTTTTCGTTGGAAAGTTTTTTATCAATTCCTTTAAGAGCGCCCTCCATACGGGTTATTTCTTTTTGAAGACGGTTCCTTTCAACATCAAGATTAATCAAACCGGTCAAAGGAATATAAATTTCACAATTTTTCAGCACGGTTGAAGCGCTTGCTTTCGGTTTCTCAATATTTTTACCGGCTATAATATTACTCACCCGTGCAAGTTTTTTTATATATTCGATTTGATATTCTTTTGTCTGCGATGATTTTATATGCGCCGTTACAAACTTTGACGGAGGTATATTCATTTCTCCGCGTATATTTCTTATAGCGGTTATTATTTCCTGAACAAATTCCATTTCCTTTTCTGCTTCAGCATTTATCAATTGATT
This sequence comes from uncultured Ignavibacteriaceae bacterium, assembly GCA_964618785.1. Lineage (GTDB taxonomy): Bacteria > Bacteroidota > Ignavibacteria > Ignavibacteriales > Ignavibacteriaceae > FEN-1297. The sequence goes on from CAZUCY010000118.1 coordinate 10,779, forward strand.
ATTTACATCCGGGTAACGGGAAATGGAAATACTCTCACCGTCTTTTCTTTCATCAATTAACTGCCAGAGTTCTTCCGTTATGAAAGGCATAAAGGGATGGACAATTTTTAATAAGTCTTCAAATATTCCAAGCGCTCTTGTAAGAACAGCAGATTTAACTTCATC
>CAZUCY010000119.1:0-10925 GCA_964618785.1 uncultured Ignavibacteriaceae bacterium
TTGTATTAGAAACGGTCATTTAATATATTTGAAACAATGAAAAATCTATTACATATACCTATCTTTAAGAAAGCGCTAATAGGAATAGGCATTTTTATTGCATTTATATTCATAATGAATGAGATTGTGATGCCGTGGTATGTAAGTTCATCAAACGTGCAAGTCCCAAATGTTGTGGGTGTAAAAGTCGACGAAGCTATTGGTATTCTTAAAGATGCAGATTTAGAACCGATATTAAGCGATACCACTTATGATGAGAAATTACCTAAGGGTACTATTATTTACCAAAGACCTAATGCAAATGAAACAGTTAAAAAAGAAAGAAGAATTTATCTCTTTGTAAGCGGGGGAGAACCGATTATAAAGACTCCTTCGTTAAGAGGAAAAACGATCTCAGATGCCAGATTTGCTCTTGAAAGACTCGGTTTATATTTGGGCAGGATCGATTCAATTGCATCTGATAATCCTAAAGATATGATTTTTAGTCAGCAATACGTTCCCGGTACTCCTCTAAAAAAGGGAGATTCAGTGGGTGTTTCATTAAGTATTGGTTCTTTGGTTGGAACTATTACAATTCCGAATTTGGTTGGGAAATCCTTGGCGGAAGCACAAAAAATATTAACAGACAGCTCATTAAAAGTAGGGAAAATAAACTACCAAGTATCCTATTCACTTTTACCTAATACAATTCTTGATCAATATCCAAGCAAAGGTAACAAGGCAAATGCAGGAGATTTAGTTGATCTTTTCATTACAAAACCTGCTGATCAGAACGATGAACATTTAGATATGGGAGAATAATGGCACTTTTAGCACCCTCAATATTAGCAGCAGACTTTTCTAATCTTTCACAGCAGATAAGGCTTGTAGAACTTGCCGGTGCAGATTGGATACATTGCGACATAATGGATGGGCATTTTGTTCCAAATATTACATTTGGACCTGTTTTAGTCAATTCAGTAAAGCGTTGTACAAAACTGCCTATAGATGTTCATCTTATGATTGAGAATCCGGAAAATTACTTAGAAAGTTTTATAATTGCCGGCGCTAATTATATTACAGTGCATCAGGAAACGGCAATTCACTTAAATCGAATTATAGCAAGAATTAAAGAGCTTGGAGCAAAAGCAGGTATAGCAATAAATCCATCTACTCCGATTTGTTTTCTTAAGGATATAGCCGAATATGTTGATCTTATATTAATTATGTCTGTAAATCCAGGTTTTGGCGGTCAGATCTTTGTTCCTAACTCTATTAAAAAGATTAAAGAAACTGTAAAGCTTAGAGGAAATTTAAGTGCGAATTTTTTGATTGAAGTTGATGGCGGTATCGATAATCACAACGCATTATCCATTTTAGAAGCCGGATGCGATGTATTTGTCGCAGGAACTTCTATATTCAATGCAGATAACATTTCAGCAGCGACTACCGAATTGAGAAATTTAATAAGTCCTTTTTAATAGGACTTTACTTATTTTCTTATTCATTTTTCTATCATATGGCGGCTTTGCCAAGAATATTTTGTTGTGATTTAGAATTCTTCATCCCGAAAGTTTTAGCCTGGACATTTCCATGGAATAAATCAGTGGATAACGATAATCTCAAAATTATTGGTTTTAGCCCACAATTTAAGCCAATTTTGGCTTGGTCGTGCTCCCAAGAAGTCCCTTTAGGACATCCCTTTGGGAAAAGCCCGATATAATTTGAAATTATTAGTCCCCGGCATAAACTTACCGACAGTCTTGCTTACCACAGTGGCAGTCAGTCAGATGCCGGGTGAATTTTATTCCAAAGGAATGTTTATGTTAAATATTTTTTTATGTAAGCTGAGAAAATAAAATAATGCGGGAGATCATTTGGAAATTCAGATTATAAATCTTTCATTAAACGATGTCTTTAAAAAATTCAGTGATGAATACAAAGTTTACCGTGATATTTATCAGCCCGGTCTTCTCGGACTTGAGATAAGAAATCTTAATGAGAAACTTGCTCAAAACGTTCAAAAGATTGTTCTAAAGGAAAAAGAAATTTGCTACAGAATTGAAAATTCAGAGACAAAATTAAGCAGCATATTTATTCCCGGAACTTTAAGTAACATAAAGGAGATTTCACGTAAAATATTGACAAAAGGCGACGACGATCTTGGTTATAAAATTAGTAATTTTATTAAAAATTATGAAGATTATGAATTAAAATCTTACAAAATAGGCAATAAGGAGTTTTCTTTTAATAAATCTTACGTAATGGGAATTTTAAATATTACACCAGATTCTTTTTCAGACGGCGGAAAATACTTAAATAGCGATTATGCAATAAAACATGCCTTAGATATGATTGCCGAAGGTGCAGACTTTATTGATATCGGCGGCGAATCAACCAGACCCGGTTCGGAAAGCATTCCTACGGATGAAGAAATAAAAAGAGTTGTACCAGTTATAGACGGGATTCTATCAAAAAATCCAAACGTAATTATATCAGTAGATACTACAAAAAGTAAAGTTGCCGAACTTTCTCTTGCTCATGGAGCTAAAATAATAAACGATATCAGTTCTTTTACTTTTGAGCCGAAAATTATAGAGATTGTCATGAAATATAATGCGGGATTTGTTCTGATGCATATGCAGGGCGTACCTAAAAACATGCAGAATAATCCGCAATATGGCAATCTTATTAAAGAAATTTATGATTTTCTTTATGAAAAGCTAATATTGCTTAACAAATACGGAGTTAAAAAAATATTTATAGATCCCGGCATAGGATTTGGGAAAAACGTTGAAGACAATTTTGAAATTATAAAAAGGCTTGGTGATTTTAAGAGTCTTGGAAGTCCGGTACTAATTGGAGTTTCAAGGAAAGCTTTTATAGGCAAGTCACTTGGATTGGAAGTAATGGAACGTGATACTGCAACAGCTATTGTTGAAGCAATTGCGGTTAAAAATGGTGCAAAAATAATCAGAACCCACAATGTGAAATATGGCTCACAAATTTGTAACTTATTAAACCATTTATAAAAAAAATATTTTAGATGTTTGATTTATTTAAAATAAGCTTTTTAACTGTAAATTTTACGGATATTCTGGATATTTTAATTGTTTCCTTTATTATTTACGAACTCTACAAAAATTTGAAGGGAACAATTGCATCTCAAATATTTATCGGCTTAATGATAATACTGCTTTTGTCATTTGCTGCGCAGGCGGCAAATTTTAAGGAATTAAGCTGGCTATTGAAATTAGTAACCGATATTTGGGTAATTGCATTTGTAATACTATTTCAGCCGGAAATACGGCGTATCCTGGTAATTGTTGCAAGGAATCCTTTCTTCAGGCTATTTGTAAAATCCGAGTCACCAAAAACTCCGCAAGTTATAGCCGACGCAGCATTTGAACTTTCTCAAAAACAGCATGGAGCTTTAATAGTTGTGCTTAAATCTACAGGAATAAGAGGTTTTACGGAAACAGGCGAAATTATGAATGCAAAAATAAGTGTTCCATTATTAGGGGCATTATTTTTTCCAAGATCGCCGCTACATGATGGAGCAGTGATTGTTAAAAATGATATAATAGAAGCAGCAGGTTGTACCTTACCTCTCTCTCAAACCACAATTATAAACAGCGAACATCTTGGGATGAGGCACAGAGCCGGTTTGGGAATTTCCGAGCAGGCAGATGTGATTAGTGTGATTGTATCTGAAGAAACGGGCAGTATTTCTATTGCAGAAAATGGCCGCATGACAAAAGGACTTTCTAAAGAAATGCTAAGGAAAAAACTATCATGGGCTTTCAAAAGTCCTTCTGAGAAAGGTCTGAAGGTTTTAATTGAGCAATACTACAAGGAAAAATAAAATTTGTGCGGTTATTCCATTCTTCAATGAGGACAAAACAATCCGGGAAATAATTATCCGAACCCTTCCATTTGTCGACTTCATCATTGCGGTAAATGACGGATCAAATGATGATACTTGTGAAAACATTCCCCAAAATGAAAAAGTAATCCTGCTTTCATATTCTAAAAACTGCGGTAAAGGCTATGCACTGAAGACCGGCTTTCTTGAAAGCATTAAACGTGCTGCATATATAACAATAACTTTAGATGCTGACCTTCAGCACATACCGGAAAAAATCCCAGAATTAATTTTAGGATTAGAAAACTGTGATATTGTTATCGGCAACAGGCTGATAAACTTAAAGAAAATGCCATTTCATAGAGTTCTAAGTAACAAATTGACTTCTTTATTACTCAGCATAAAAACGAAACAGAAATTACTTGATACACAATCCGGATTTAGGGCTTATAAAACAAATATTTTAAATGATATTCTTCCTTCCTATACCGGGTTTGAAGCCGAAAGTGAAATGCTGGTAAAGGCAGCAGAAAATAACTATAAAATAAATTTTATTTCCATTCCAACTATATATGGTAATGAAAAAAGCAAGATGAGATCATTGCCGGCTATAATCGGGTTTATAAAAGTACTGTTAAATTAATTTAAACTAACTTTTTTTCGAGGCGAACTAAAAAGTAATTTTAGGACTATCAAAAGAATTAATATTTTAATATTAATCAATATTGAGACAAAATAAGGTCAACCTGTCAAGTCGACCTACTTTTAGTCATCCTCGATTAATAGTGAGGTTGTTAAAAACATGGCTAAATATTATAAATGGGAAATTAAAGAACTATCTGCGTATAAATCATTGAAGGTATCGTCAAAATCAGCCATGCAACAAAGACTGCAAAGTGTAACATTGGCAATAAAAAAGTATTTTGAAGAAGAGACTCCTGAAAATCTTCATGAAATCAGGATAGCGCTAAGACGTTTAAGATATAATATGGAGATTTTTATTTCATGTTTTGATAAAAATAAATTTATTGCTTTTTATCAGATAGTTGAACATTTACAAGACATGACCGGTACCACAAGGGACTTTGATGTTCTTGCGGAAAATATGAGAAATATTTCCAAAGGTAAAATAAATTTAAAAACTAATTCTTTTCTAAAAAATATAGAGACGAAGAACTGCCGGTTAAAGGAGTTACTGACATTGGATCTAATGAAATTTACACACAGCAAGGAATTAAAAGATTTTAGTAAAATTTTATTATAATACAAGGAAGACAGTATGAAATTAAAATATTTTTCTCATTCCGCATTTCAATTAACTACAAACGATGATAAAGTAATTTTGCTTGATCCTTATTTGGATGATAATCCTACATCTCCCGTAAAATCTGATGATGTACATGCTGATTATATTATTTTAAGTCATGCCCACGGAGATCATCTTGGTGATACAGTAAAAATAGGGCATAGGTGTAATTCTACGGTTATATGTGTTAATGAACTTGCTGATTATCTTATTGAAAAAGGCTGTACTGCACATAATATGCATATTGGCGGAGGCTTTAATTTTGATTTCGGACGGGTAAAGTTGACAATTGCCCATCACGGTTCAAAAACGCCTGATGATCAGTATGCAGGTGAGCCTGCCGGTATAATCATTTCCACCGGCGGAAAGAATATTTATTATACCGGTGATACAGGTTTATTTTATGATATGAAGTTAATAGGCAAACTGAACAAAATAGATTACATGCTTCTGCCTATTGGTGATAATTATACAATGGGCATCACTGATGCTGTCAGAGCAGTTGAGTTTGTAGATCCCGGTGTATCTATCCCAATGCACTATAATACATTCCCGGTAATTCAAGCTGACCCGAATGAATTTAAAAAGAAGCTTGAAGCTATTAACAGAAAATGTAAGGTTATGGAGTACGGAGAAGAGATAGAATTATAATGTACTTATAATTCAGGCATTTTAAACGTCCGGCTATTGCCAATCTGAGCCTGCCTTTAAATATTTTTTTGACTTTTCTTAATAATTGTCGAGTTTATCTAAATATGGATAAATTGATTTTGTTCTTTTGTCATGCCAAATTCTTTCAAATGCGCGAGTATTCAACAATACCAATTGAGTAAATCAAAAGATTTAAATAGATTTATCAAGTGTCTCTTTTACCTATAATAGTATTCATATCAAAACATAACTATTTATTCGGCAGTATTTAATTTATTTATAATCTTTAATTCACTAAATTACATATAGGAATTAATCATAAGCAGGGATGTAGACGTAAATACGGCAAATATTTTTAATTCTTCTTATCAAGAGAATTAAGAAATTATTTAAACATTCAGTACTAATTATTATTTTCTAAATATTTTATATTCTAATTCAAAATGCAATTATCTTTTTTTGAACAAATGGACAAAAATAGAAAAGATGATCAAGAAGATTGGCGCAATCAATCGTTGGAATTAATTCCTATTCCTCTTATTAGGTTAGCAAATAAAAAAATTATATACTGCAATCATTCCGCTTTGGCACTATTTTCAGCTTTAGATAAAGGAAAACTTTTAAACAGAGAACTTTCGGATTTTATTTCCCCGCGATATAAAGAGAAGTTAAATTCTTACTTATACGTAATTTCCAGATCACCGAAGGGCGATGAAAAAATAGTCGTAAAGTTTAAAAACTTAAAGAAAAAGACTATAGAGATTGAACTTCAGCATATTCCTACATCTTCCGATAGTCAGAAATTATTTTTAATTACATTAAAAAATATTACCAAAGATAAAAATCACGAGATACTTCAGCATACTATTTTAAAAATACTTAACGCAGGCAACTCATCATCATCAATTGGAAATTTATGCGATTACTTATATAAGACAGTGGTTGATATTATACCGGTGAATAATTTTTATGTTGCGTTGTATGATAAGTCGAATCAGATTCTTTCGTTTCCATATTATAAAGATGATTTTAATGTTAAACCGTCAGACAGGAAGCTCGGGAACGGGCTTACGGAATATGTAATCAGGACAAAAAAGACACTTTATTTAAACAGGGATAAAATTATTCATTTTCAGCGCAAAGGCTATATTGCTTCATTGGAAATGCCGGTTGCGGGCTGGTTAGGAATTCCGTTATTAATACATGAAGATATTGCAGGGGCAATCGTAATAAAAGAATATAATGAAGAACTCCTGCTGAATGAAGACGCAAGAGAAATAATGGAGTTAGTTTCTTACCCGATATCAAGAGCTATTGAAAGGGCAATTGTTGATGAAGAAAGAAAGAAGTATACGGAAAAACTTCAGGAATTAAATAAGGCAAAAGATAAATTTTTCTCAATAATATCGCATGATCTGAAAAGCCCTTTTAATTCAATTCTTGGATTTACGGAAATATTAAAGGATCAAAGCAATGAACTTGAAGAAGCGGAACGGGAACAGATATATAATTCATTATATAATTCTACGCGCAATACTTATAATTTACTTAACAATCTTTTACAATATTCCCGTTTTCAGGTCGGGCTGGTAAATTTTGAACCTCATCCTATTCATTTGACGCAGGTAGTGAAGGAAAATTTAAATATTCTGGAAGGAACCGCATTAAAAAAGCAGATACATTTGAAGAATAATCTTAATGAAGATATTGTGGTATCAAGTGACGGGGAAATGCTTAATTCAATTTTTAGGAATTTAATTAATAATGCAATTAAGTTTACAAGAGAATCGGGGGAAATATCAATAAGCGCTTCGGCAGAAAAAGATTTCGCGATAATTAAGATAAAAGACAGCGGTGTTGGCATGAGTACAGAAACATTGGCTAATTTATTTAAGATGGATTCTAAAAAATCTACGCCGGGCACAAATAAAGAAGAAGGAACCGGGCTTGGGCTGCTGTTGGTAAAGGAATTTGTGGAAAAAAACGGAGGAGAAATTATTGTCCAAAGTGAAGTAGGCAAAGGTTCTGAGTTTTCATTTACTTTAAGATTATTTCGGGGTTGATAAATAAAAAACGCTTTATTTTAAAATGAAATAATCTGCAATAAAAAGTTACCATGAAAAACAAACGATTAAAGTTATTAATATTAGAAAATAATAAAGATGATATAAAGGCAGTTAAAAATATTATTATAAATTCAAAGTTTCTATTCACAATAAAAGCGGCAGATAGTAAACAATATTTAAATGAGTATTTGGATAATTTTCATCCTGATTTAATAATTTCTAATTATAAATTACAGGGTTTTACCGGATTGGAAGCTCTATCAATTCTAAAAAAAGCAGGCTATATAATCCCATTTATTTTTTTTACGGATCCCGTTAACGAAATAACAGCAATTAAATGCTTGAAAGCCGGTGCGTCGGATTATATCCTAAAAAGACAAGGGTCAAAACTAATTCCAGCTATATTATCTTCTTTAAAAACTAAGAGATACATTGAATCGGAAATAAAAAAAGCCGGGGATATAAGCGGGAGGGCAATAATTGAAAATGCTTTGATTGAAAGCGAAGAAAGATTTGCCGCCATGGCAGATACTACTCCTGTAATGATATGGATTGCCGCTGAGGACAAGAAATTCTTTTATTTTAATAAATCATGGCTTCAGTTTACAGGCAGCACTCTACTTAATGAATTAGGCAACAATTGGATGAGAAATCTTTATGCAGGTGATATGCGTCCTTTTCTGAAAAAATATATCTCTTCTTTTGATTCACGCGTTGAATTTGAAATCGTATTCAGATTAAAAAGGCATGACGGAAAATATCGATGGATTTTAACAAAAGGAAGTCCACGTTATCTTCCGGACGGCAGCTTTGCGGGCTATATAGGTACTGCAATAGATATTACAGATAGAAAGATTGCAGAAGATAGCCTTAAAGAAAGCGAAGAGAAGTACAGAACAGTTGTTCAGAATGTAAGGGAAGTCATTTTCAAAACAGATTATACGGGTATCATTACTTTTCTGAATCTATATTGGTCTGAAATTACAGGGCATGAGCTGGAAAAAAGTATCGGCAGATACTTGTTCGATTTTATACATCCTGACGATAAGAAACGGACTATAAATGAATTTATCTCAATTATTTATAAAAGAAAAGATTACTGCAGGTTTGAATTTAGAATTGTAACCAGTATGGGAGAATACAGGTGGTTTTTGATTAATGCCCGTATCAAAATAAATGAGATGTCCAACATAACCGGGACATACGGCACATTAAATGATATACATGATAGGAGGTTAACTGAAGAAGAACTGATAAAGGCAAAAGAGAAGGCGGAAGAATCGGACAGGTTGAAATCGCATTTCCTTGCTCAAATTTCGCATGAGATAAGGTCTCCGTTAAATATTATTTTAGGTTATAACTCATTAATTAAAGAAAGATTAGAAGGAGAACCTTCTCTAAATCTTAATTCTGAATTTAATATTATCGAAGCGAGCAGCAGGCGGCTTTTAAGAACTATTGATCTTGTACTAAATATGTCTATGATTCAGACAGGTAGTTATGATATTTCAAAAGAAGAATTTGATTTAAAAGATTTAATTGAAAATATTCTGCCGGAGTTTAAGCCGGCTGCTGAAGCAAAAAAGATTAAGCTATCATTTAAAAATAATTGTCAAACCAATAAAATTGTTGCAGATAAGTACACTTTTAAGCAGGCTTTTCAAAATCTTCTTGATAATGCAATTAAATTTACCGATAAGGGAGAAGTAGAAGTCCTGATCTATGAAAATGATAAGAGCATAGTTATAGATATAGCTGATACAGGCGTCGGTATTTCTAAAGATTATTTATCAAAGTTATTTGAACCATTTTCTCAGGAAGAACAGGGGTACTCAAGGAAATTTGATGGAAACGGATTGGGGCTTGCTTTAACAAAAAAATATATCGAATTAAATCAGGGTGAAATTACCGTCAAAAGCAGTAAGGGCAAAGGTACAACATTCACTATAACATTAGGCAGGCATAATAAACGTGAGGTTGAATGAATTCATATATTTTAATTATCCTTTGAGTTGTGCTTAAATAAGCTTATATTTAATAGTTAGTTATGAAAAGTTTGCTTCACTAAGTATCGATGCCTGCTATTCTTACTAAGATATTCATTAAGCCGACCGCTGATTCAAAACCTAAAAGATTTTTTACATACCGGTCTCAAAAGGAAAAAAACAATTAATGTCATTTGAAAAACTAAATTTAATAAAGCCAGTTCAGCAAGCTTTGGATGAAGAAGGCTATACAATCCCCACACCTATACAGCAGCAAGCAATTCCGGTAATACTTGAAAGAAAAGATGTACTTGGCTGTGCCCAAACCGGTACAGGTAAAACAGCGGCTTATGCGGTTCCCATATTACAGATACTATATGAAGAAAAGCTTTCCGGTAAGGAAAAAAGAACGATAAGTTCATTAGTACTTACACCAACAAGAGAATTAGCCGTTCAAATCAGCGAGAGTTTTTCAAGCTACGGAAAACATACAGGGTTACGAAATGTTGTAGTATATGGAGGAGTTCCTCAGCAAAGACAGACCGATAAATTAAGGAAAGGTGTGGATATACTTATTGCAACTCCGGGCAGGCTGCTGGATTTAATGAATCAAAAATATATAAGTCTACAGCACATAAAGATATTAGTACTGGATGAAGCCGACCGTATGCTGGATATGGGATTCATTAATGATATAAAAAAAATAATAGCTTCGGTACCCGGGAAAAGACAAACACTGTTCTTTTCGGCAACAATGCCTTCGAGCATTGTAAAACTTGCGGGTTCAATCTTATCCAACCCGGTCAGGGTAGATGTATCACCGGAAAGACCAACAGTAGAAGCCATTAAACAAGGTTTATATTACGTGGCAAAACATAACAAAAAAGATTTACTGATTCATCTATTAAAAGATAAATCAATAGAATCCGCTCTTGTTTTTACTCGCACAAAACACGGCGCCGATAAAGTAGAACGGTTTTTAAACAGCGCTAAAATATATGCTGAAGCTATACACGGCAATAAATCACAGAATTCACGCCAGCGGGCTTTGAATAATTTTAAAGCTAAAAAAA
>CAZUCY010000120.1:0-10890 GCA_964618785.1 uncultured Ignavibacteriaceae bacterium
TTCATTCTCAAGATTGAATTCGCTTGCAGTGCCTCTTCCGCCTTTGCCTATAACTCCTACGGCATGTGCATCATCAATAAGAATACGTGCGCCATACTGTTTTGCAATCTTATTAAGTTTTTCCAGTTCAACAATTTCTCCGCCGGTACTGAAAACACCATCGCTGACAACAAGCTTTCCTGCATCGGGAGGAAGTTTTTTTATGACCCTCTCAAGATCATTCATATCATTATGTTTATATCTTACAAATTCTGCTGTTGCTCCCTTAGCCATTAAATTACCGGCTACTATACAAGCGTGGTTATCTTTATCGGAAACAACAAACTCACCCCTCTGAACCAATGTTGGTATGATCCCTTGAGCAGTCTGATACCCCGTGCTAAATAAAAGCACTGCTTCTTTATTTAGAAATTGAGCCAATCTTTTTTCAAGTTCAATATGAAGGTCCAAAGTACCAGTTAAATAACGGGAGCCTGAACAGCCTGTACCGTATTTTTCAATCGCTTTAATTGCGGCTTCTTTAACTTTTGGATGAGCTGTAAGTCCTAAGTAGTTGTTTGATCCCGCCATTATTACTTTTTTGCCTTCTATCTGTACAACGGGTCCCTCATTTTCTTCGATTGGTCTAAAATATGGGTAATAACCCAAAGCTTTTATTTCGTCTGCTCTTGTGAATTCATAACATTTTGTGAATAAATCCAATACGCCTCCTTGATTAATAGATGGAATACTGATAAAACTTTTAGAATAATAAATAATTTTGTTAAATTTCGTTGTAAAATGTATTACTAAATAGATAGAAAATCAATTATGAGAAGTAAAAACATTGTAGTAGTTACGGGGGCAAATGGGTTCGTTGGAAGCCACCTTGTTGATCTTTTATTGAGCAAGAATTATACTGTAAGATGTATAACAAGGAAGTCAAGTGATATGCGCTGGCTTAAGGGGAAGAATATTGAGGTTTACGACTGCGGTTTGAATGATAAAGAAAAATTAAAAAAAGTTTTTGAGGGTGTGGAATATTTTTATCATGTTGCTGGGGTTGTTAAATCAAAGTCATCGGAAGGATATTTTAATGCGAATGTAGAAATGACTAGAAATTTGCTGGATATTGCCTTAGAATTTAAAAATTCAATAAAAAAAATTTTAGTAGTCAGCAGCCAAACGGCTGTAGGTCCTTCAGGTAGTGAAAAACCGGTTGATGAAACAGCAGACTGCCGTCCAATTACTACTTACGGAAAAAGCAAACTTGCAGAAGAGAATCTGGCTAAGTCTTATATGGATAAGCTGCCCATTACTATTTGCCGTGCGCCGGCTGTCTATGGCGAACGCGATACCGAAATATTAATATTCTTTAAAACCTTTAGCCAGGGACTTATGACAACTATCGGTTTTGATATTAAAAAACTAAGTTTAATTCATGTCCTGGATTTAGTAAATGGGTTATACTTGGCAGCTATATCCGAAAAATCTGCAGGAGAAACATATTTTATAAGCTCTGAAAAATTGTATACATGGGAAGAAGTAGGGAATGTAACTGCAAAGGTGTTAAATATTAAGCCAATAAAGGTAAAAGTTCCACATTCTCTTGTGTATTCAATTGCAACAATAGCCCAGTTCTTTGCAATTTTCAGTAGTAAACCCGCTACTTTGAATATTGAGAAAGCTAAAGATATTACACGAAGATTCTGGACGTGCGATACAAGCAAAGCCATAAAGGAGTTAGGATACCGCCAAAACATTTCAATAGAAGAGGGAATTACAAGAACTTGCGGTTGGTATAAAGAAATGAAATGGATCTAATTGTTTTTTGCCCCCTCATTTATCCATGTTATTATGCCATTTACTTGATTAGAATTTAAAGATTTATAGGATGAACCAAGAGGAGGCATAGTAAAGCCAGCTTTGCCTTGGACTGCCCAAACAATCTGACTATTACTTGCATGGCCGGGGGCTACTACGTTATAATTTGAAGTAGTAGTTGCCCAGGAAATAAGCATAACTCCGCCTTCGGTTGTTGTGCCGCCGTGACAGTCAACGCAATGAACATTTAACACTGGCTGTATGTACTGTTTATAGCTTACATTTGAACTAGGGATAACAACGCTGTCTACCTGAGCGCCTGTAATCGTATCTTTACAGCTGAGATAAAAAGCTGCCGGTATTATAACAAATATTATTAGGGTAAAAAATCTGTTTCTCATTAAAAATCTTTTCAAAATTATACTGAAAATTAAGATGAGATATTCTTCTAATCAATGCAATTTTTATGGAATAATTAATGACATGATCTTTCTAAATACTTCATTCCTGACCGCGCCAATATTATAATTGTCTTTTCTACTAACTTGACGTCCTTTTGGGGCTTCTTGATTTCCTATATCTGACATTGTTATTAACGTATTATTCCGCTTTCAGCTGAGTTTTGTAAAGTCCATCAAGGTTGATATTCGAAGCCACAGGGAAGCGATATTTTAGTAACCATGCGGAGAAAAATAAAATTAAAACCCAATCAGCGTGACAAAGTGAATTGATCAATAATTTACAATGCTGCATTTTGTGCAATATAGAAAGATAGATGTAATTTGTAATTTGACTCAAACAAAATTCTTGCCTATTTTAAATAAGTAAATATTTGGTGTTATAGATCAGCTAAGAGAGTGTGCCGGTAGTAATCGGGAAGATCAAAGAGCAGAAAGCTTTTGAAAAGAAAGAACTGTTCGCAGCAATCGGAATTATTGAAATTGGGGCTATAGCTCAGCTGGGAGAGCGCTTGAATGGCATTCAAGAGGTCAGCGGTTCGATCCCGCTTAGCTCCACTTATAAAAAGCGGAATGTACTTTTCTCTTACCATTCGAAAAATACAAATGGTGAAAATTTTTTAATTTGAAAGAATTCTGAAATGTCCCAAAAACATTCGTCCAAAATTACAATTCTGGAGTGCATATTAATTTGTATTGCAGTTTGTTTTCCTTCTGTTGCACAAAAGAATTATAAGAATATACCCGAAAAAGTTATAGTACTTACATTCGACGATGCAATAGCTACGCAGTACAGTATAGTAAGGCCTCTATTAAAAAAATATGGATTCGGGGCTACTTTTTTTATTTGTGAATTTCCACCCGACTTTAATGATAAAACCAAATACATGTCGTGGGAACAAATTGCAGAACTGAATAAAGAAGGATTTGAAATTGGAAACCATACCCAAACCCATACTTCCGTTAAAGCATATGGGGATGAAATGGAAAAGAAATTTACTGCCGATATTGACAGCATAGAACAAAAGTGCGAAAAATACGGGATACCTAAGCCTATCAATTTTGCTTATCCTGGTTGTATAACAGATTCAGCCGCTGCTGAAGTACTAAAAAAGAAGGGGTATGTTTGGGCAAGAACCTGTGAAAATAAAACCTGGAATCCCGCTGACTGCGACCCTATGTTAATACCCGGTTTCAGTACAAATGGAGAAGATAGCGCAAAAATATTCAATTTTATTCGTCAAGCTAAAAAGGGAGAAATAATTGTTCTGCTGTTTCACGGAGTGCCGGATAATGTACATCCTTGGGTAAATTTAAAACTTGAACTATTTGAAGCATATATGAAATACTTGTATGATAACAACTATAAAGTGATTGCCCTTAGAGATGTTTTGAAGTGGAAATGATGAAAAGAATCGATTTATTATTAAAGCTTTATTGATGTAGAATTGCTCAGCACGAAATCTTTGACCTCTTGAAAACCGGTCGAGAGATTTTCCAACCGAACTAAAGCCCCGATAATTTTATTAATCTAAAATATACAAGAATATAACTTGAGTTAAATAGTAATTTATTATCGGAGTAATTGAATTTATTTTAATACAATATAATATTAAAAACAATCAGCGAAGTCAGAAAGATATGATAGAACGCGATAATTATTCCCGATCTTTTATTTAATTCACTTTAAAATTATATCCGGCGAAACATCTCATGCAAATAAATAAACAAAATCTAATTTATCCCAAATTCTAATTTTACCGTTATTGATGCAGTTTTATCTTTAGAAGTAGTATTAAATACTCCACCGTATGTAAAGTTTTCTGACGAATTTTGAGCAGTTATTTGAAATACGCCCATATTTGCACTCTTTAAACTGTTTAATTTACTCCCTGCATTCTGTGCAATTTGCTCAGCTCTGATACGTGCATCTGAAGTAGCCTTTGCCACCATTTCTATCTTTAATTCCGCTAACTTTGTATAAAAGTATTGAGGTGGCATTGAATTTAATTCAATATCCTTATCAATTAATTCTGTAATTGATCTTGAAACAGCTTCAATTTTATCTACATCTTTAGATTGAATATCAATATTTTGCACTAATCTATATCCGTCAAAAACTTCAGTCCGGACTTTTCCACACAATCAAGTCAGATGAGAAATTCTTTTCTGCAAGTCCGGTTACATAAATTAAATTTGATGAAGATTTGTGAGATTTTGTCCAGGCATTACCAAGAATAATAGCTACAATTATTATAGCCACCGCAATAAATAATGTACCGGTTCTTTCCTTCATATTTCTCCCCTAAAAAGATTAATTTACTTATCCGGATTTTATATATTGTAAATTATTTTAGTATTCGTCAGGTAAATTTTTTAATTGGCTGTAAGTAAATACAGGACCGTCTTTGCAGACGTAAACGCTGCCTACATTACACCTGCCGCACTTGCCAAGTCCGCATTTCATCTTGTTTTCGAGAGTTGTGATAATGTTCTCTTCCTTAAAACCAAGCTTTTGTAACACCGGTAATGTAAATTTAATCATTATAGGAGGACCGCAAATAATTGCAACCGTGTTCTCACTAACGGGAGCTGTCTTTTCTACAATTGTAGGTACGAAACCGATATCGCCTTTCCAATCAGGAGTTTCACCGCCGGGGTCGACTGTAACAATAGTCTTTATTCCATCAGTCGACTTCCATTCGTTCAGCTCATTTTTATATACAAGATCGGCAACTGTTCTTGCGCCGTAAATAATGGTTATATCTTTAAATTGATTGCGCAGGTCAAGTGCGTTCCAAATTATACAGCGTACGGGAGCCAGCCCGATTCCGCCGGCTATAAAAACGAGGTTTTTTCCTGCCATATCTTCAATAGGGAAATTGTTTCCATAAGGGCCCCGTAATCCGATAATATCGCCGACATTTAATTTCCTCATAGCCGAAGTAACCTTACCTGCTTGTTTAAAAGAACATTCAAGGTAATCCATTCGTGTAGGGGAGGATGCTATACAGAAAGTACATTCACCTTCACCGAAAACGGAGTATTCCGCAAACTGCCCGGCTTTAAAATTAAAGTTTTTCTGAACGTCCGGGTTTTTAAATTGAAGTTTAAAAGTCTTAACGTCAGGCGTCTCATCAATAATATCTTTTATGACCATTAATTCCGGTTTGTAAATATTCATTTTAATCCTTTCAACTCAATACCTAACCCCCCTCTCTTAAAGATAAGAGAGGAGGAAGAGGAAAAAATTCATATATTATTCAGGGAGCTGTTCGATCTCTTCTAAAATACCGGCTATATCAATACCGGCTTCACATCCACGGGAACATCTTCCGCAGCCTGTGCATAATATTTCTTCAAATTTATCATTATAATATTTGAACTTATGCATTATTCGCTGTCTGTATCGTTTGTTTTGATTATCGCGGGGATTATGCCCGGATGTGTGTTTGGTGAAAATACTAAACTGACAGCTATCCCAGTTCTTAGCCCTTCTTCCGCAATTTAAACCGCAGTTTTCATCAACTATATCAAAGCAATGACAGGTGGGGCAGACAAATGCACATTGTGCGCAGCCCAAACAAAGCTCGCCGGCAGTATTCCAGAAACCGTCGGCAAAATTTTTATCTAACCGTTTTTTTATACTTTGATAATCAAACTTTCTTGATTGTGCCAGCGATTCTTTCTCAGGAGATTTCATGCAGCCCGCCGATTCCGGGAATTCATTCATTCGGGAAAAAAATACTTTGAACGCCGCTACAAAATCGTTTCCTTTCTGCGTTACTATCTTTGCAAGAAAAGAATCGTCATTCTGTCGTGTCAGAAAAATATCGGAGCCTTTTTCAGCATTCTGACTTAAACCAACCGAATTACAGAAACAATATTCGTCGGAATACTCGCATGCAAGCCCGATTATAAATGTATTAGCAACCCGGGTATTAAAAAAATCATCGTGATAATCCCAGTTAAAAACTTTTTCCAGCGCAGGTACAGAAGCCGCATCGCATGGCTTTGCACCAAATATAACGGTTTTTTTATCTGTTAATTTTGAATCAGAAAGTTCTACGTCATTCTGATTCTGCTTAAAGTAAAATAAAGTTTCACTCTTGGGCAAGAAATATTCCTTAAATGAAATCTTAGTTGGCGCAGCTTTACTATTTAGGTTGATTTTATCTGCTTCCATAACTTTTTGATATTGCAGACCGTCTTCGGAAACGGAAATCAAATTCCAACTTGCTTCTCCTTTATTTGATTCCAGTATTAACAAATTTTCGGCAAGTTTTTTTAAGTTACTTCCTGTTAAAATATATTGTTCCATAAAATTTCTTTTCTACTTTATAAAGTCTTCTTTGTCATCAGTATTAAAATTGCCGACTAAAGTTGGAGCGTCAGTGCTCATTCCATGCTGATAATTAAATTTGGCTCCTGCGATCATGCCCATTTTAACATTAAGCAATGAGAGAGGTATATCCATTGGGCAGGCTCGTTCACATTCGTTGCAGCCTATGCATCTGCCGCTTTGGTGGAATGCTCTTATTAAGTTCCATGCAAAATTTCCGCGTGTTGTGGCGCTGCTGTCAATCCACGCAGGCATAGTTTTTTCTGCCACGCATTGTTCACAATAGCAGAGCGGGCAAACCTGACGGCAGGCATAGCATTTTATACATTTGCTAAACTGTTCTTCCCAAAAATCCCATTTTTCTTCAGTAGTCATTGTTCCTAACTTCTGAATGAATGTAAGCTTGTCTGAAGGTGGAAATGTAATATCTTCTAATTTGCCGATTAATGCATCATACATATTGGGCAGCCTAAGCTGACATGTACGGCATTTGCTTTGCGAACTTTCGGGAGTCCATTTATCGTCATAATTAAGCACAACACTGTTGCAGTTTGCCCCGATGATGAAAACATCTTCGCGTTTAATCTGATTTTCCTGTATCAAGGCAATAATAGCTCTTATATCGCATCCTTTTGCAACAATCCCGATTTTACCCTTGGTAAGTTTTTTCAAATTTTTAAGATAAACCGCAAGATTGTTAACCGCATAATGATTGAAGACAAGCTTTTCGGATTCTTCCGGCTTCCTTATAATCACCGGTTTTATGCGCTTTGTTATTTTATCTTCCGTATATCCGAGAATAACAGAAACCTTCCCGGATGTAAGCATTTCTTTTGACAACTCGATTAAATCATTCATTATTAAGCTCAATTTCTTTAGTAAGGTTTTTATATTTTAAAAAGGGTCCTTCGCTTTTTGCGGAATCGATAACACCGTTAACAATGTCAACCCATTTTTTACCTTCTGAAGCTGAAACCCATGAAAAATATAAACGCTTGGAATCAATTCCCACAAAATCTAATAGTTCTTTAAAAAATATCCATCTTCGGCGTGCATGGAAGTTACCGCTGTTGTAGTGGCAGTCGCCGGGGTGGCATCCGGAAATCAATACTGCATCGGCGCCGCCCTCAAAAGCTTTTATAATGAACAGGGGATCGATCCTGCCTGTACATGGAACTCTAATCAAACGGGCATTACTTTGCTGTTTCATCCTTGATGTACCGGCAAGGTCTGCGCCTGTGTACGTGCACCAGTTACAAACAAACGCTGTTACTTTTGGTTCCCAATTTTTATCTTCCACGTTACACCTCGGCTAATGCTAAAATTTCCGCAAATATTTGATCATCTTTAAATCCTATCAATTCTACCGATTTAGAAGGGCACGTTGCATTGCAAGTACCGCAGCCCTGGCAAAGGCTTGAATTAACATATGCGACTTCCTTAATAAAATTGCCGTTTCTATTTTTAAGAACTTTTCTTTCAATCGCACTGTAAGCGCAAACTTTTTGGCAATAAAAGCATCCGGCGCAAGTAGTTTCATTTACTTTTGCAACAACCGGTTCGCGTTCAAGAACATCGGAGCCAAAAAGCACTAGCGCCTTTGCAGCGGCTGCAGAAGCCATCGCAACCGATTCGGGAATGTCCCGCGGGGAATGACAAGCACCCGCAAGGAAAATACCTCCGGTACTTGTTTCTACAGGCCTTAATTTCGGATGGACTTCCTGAAAAAAGCCATGCTTATCGTAAGGAACGCCGAGAAGCTGTGCAAGCTGTGAGGCATTTTCCTGGGGAATCATTGCAGTTGCAAGTACTACCATATCGGCATCAATTTCAACAGCTTCACCTGCAATTGTGTCCTCGCCTTTTATAATTAATTTACCGCAGTCTTCATAAATTCTTGAAACGCGCCCGCGAATATACTTAACGCCGTCTTCTTCAATTGCCCTTCTTACAAACTCCTCGTACATTTTTCCGCCTGCGCGTATATCCATATAAAAAACATAAGCTTCGCCGTCATGTACTTTGTGCTTATACAGCATTGCATGCTTTGCAGTATACATACAGCATATTTTACTGCAATATGAAAACCCTTTTGATTCATCTCTTGAGCCGACACACTGGATAAAGACAATTTTTTTAGGCGGTTTTTTATCCGAAGGTCTTAATATTTCTCCGGCTGTAGGCCCGGAAGCGCTTGCAAGCCTTTCAAACTGAAGTCCATTTACAACATCTTTATATTGTCCATATCCATATTCTCCATATCCTTTATAAATGTAGTCGTCGGGTTTTTTATCTATTGAATAAAGCTTATAGCCCGTGGCTATAATAATAGCGCCTACTTCTTCTTCGACAAGCCTGTCTTCCTGCTTAAAATCAATTGCCCCTCTGCCGCAAACTTTTACGCACATCTGGCATTTACCCGATTTGAAATATGTACATACTGAAGTATCAATCACAGGGATATTTGGAACAGCTTGCGGGAAGGGGACATAAATTGCAGGACGTTTAGCAAGTCCTTCATCAAATTCGCTTGAGGCATTTTTCTTGATAGGGCATTTTTGGATGCAGTCCCCGCACCCGGTACAAAGTTCTTCATTAACATGGCGTGTTTTTTTTCTGATAGTAACTTTGAAATTTCCAATAAAGCCTTCAACGTTTTGAACTTCAGAATAAGTCATTAGCTTTATATTCGGGTGTTGATATACTTCAACCATTCTGGGAGTCAAAATACACTGTGAGCAGTCGAGCGTAGGAAAAGTCTCGGATAGCTGGCTCATGTGTCCGCCTATAGACGGTTCTTTTTCAACTAATATGACCTGGTAGCCAGCGCCGGCAATATCCAGAGCCGCCTGAATACCGGAAATGCCTCCTCCTATTACGAGAGCTTTTTTTGTAACAGGAACGCGGATTGGAATAAGCGGTTCGTTGAATTTTACTTTTTCAACGGCAATACGGATAAGGTCAATTGCTTTAGATGTAGCGGAATTTATATCATTATGAATCCAAGAACAATGTTCACGCAGGTTTGCAATCTCAACCATAAATGGATTTACTCCTGCCGAACTGCAAGCTTTTCTGAAAGTTTTTTCGTGCATGTGAGGTGAGCAAGAGCCGACAACAACCGCATCAAGCTCTTTTTCCTTTATAGCCTGCTTAATCAAATTTTGTCCCGGGTCGGAGCACATATATTTATAATCTTCAGCATAAACCACTCCAGGCATCAAAGCGCTTGCACGTGCAACTTTGGGGCAGTCGACTGTTTTGCCTATATTTTCGCCGCAATGACAAATAAAAACTCCTATCTTCATACGGCAGCCTCAATTTTTAACTTTGACTTTAGTAAAGGCATTGGATCAATAAAGTGTAAATTCAAACCGAGTTTTTTTTCTTCAATTCCTAATGCTAAACCAACAAGCTGAGTTAAGTATAAAACCGGAATTAGCTTAATCCCAGGGTTATGTTTCTTTATATTCAACTGGCGCATGTCAAGGTTTGAATGACACATAGGGCAGGCAACAATAATTAAATCAGCGCCATTTTTTTCAGCGTCATCAATAATTTTTTTTGAGAGTTTCTCAACAATATCCGTATGAGCTATAGAATGTGAAGCCCCGCAGCATTCTGTTTTGAAATTCCATTTAACTGTTTTTGCACCTGCGGCAGAAACCACTTTTTCCATCGTTGTCGGTTCTTCATTATCATCTGTGCCGTTAATATCATTTGGTCTTACTAACAGGCACCCGTAATAACATGCGGCTTTGAGCCCGCTTAAATCGACATGCTTCTGTGCAGTAATTTCATTAAGTCCGATATTGTGGAAAAGCTGCACAATATTTAAGATTTCGGGGGATGAAGAATATTTCTCTTCGAGCAGATCCTCAATTTTGGATCTTATATTTTTATTGGTATCAATTTCGTGTTTTGATGATATTAGCTTGTTAAAGCAGGCTGCGCAGGGAGCAAAGACTTTTTCAAATCCCTGTTGTTTTGCTAAAAACAAATTTTTTGCAGGCAGCGCTACGGAAAGCAAATGATTAGTTGCATGAGCCGAAGAAGCGCCGCAGCATGACCAATCATTTATCTCATCAAACCGTACATTAAATTTGGAAAGCACCACCCGAACGGATGAGTCAAACTCCTTTGCAGTTCCTGTAAGGGAACAGCCGGGATAATAACCGTAGTTCATTGTTGTTCCTATTTTATATTATTAAAGATCTTTTGGATCTTTTCTTTTCCTTTTACCTTGTGAGGGAACAACCCTATTTTCCCTTTCATAAACATTGACGG
>CAZUCY010000121.1:0-10882 GCA_964618785.1 uncultured Ignavibacteriaceae bacterium
TCACTGACTACTTCATCCAATAAAACCTTCAAAGGTTTCTTTGCAAAGATTTGCCGCATAATTTATTCCCTATAATTAGATTGAAATATAATTTCCCGCATTATGTTTCCTGAGAAAGCTTTGTTTTTCAAGTTCTTTAAATAATTTTTTTTATCTACAAACTTACAGCCCATTAACATATTAAAAAAATAAAATATTCAAATCATCATCTATTGTTAAAAGAAATCATGTAAGTAAAAATGTCTGAACCACTGATTTTCAAATTATTAAATGAAAAGCTATGATTTAAGAACTCATAATAAAGTATACTGAATGAAAACAATTAGAATAATCAGGGGAATCAGTCTAATCAAAAAAGTCAATGATTCAGACAATCATAAAAAAACCTAACTCCGGGTTACCCGGAATTAGGTTTTAATGAATATTACGTATGAATATTCTTAAATAAAGAGCGGAGCCAGAACAAGTGTTAAAGTGCTGAGAAGTTTAATTAAAACGTGCAGCGATGGTCCTGCCGTATCTTTAAAAGGATCGCCGACGGTATCGCCGACAACAGCAGCTTTATGCGGCTCGGATTTTTTACCGCCATAAGCGCCTGTTTCAATAAATTTCTTTGCATTATCCCATGCGCCGCCGCCGTTGTTTAAGAATAAAGCAAATAAAATTCCGGTTATGGTTCCTACCATTAAATAACCGCCTATTACTTCCGCTCCGGTTGCGCCGTTAGGATTAAGAACACCGCCGCCTGCATAATAGAGCCACTTAAACACTAATCCGACGCCTATTGTTAAACCTACAATAAGCAACCCCGGAACAACCATTTTCTTTAATGCTGCTTTTGTAGCGATATCAACACACTGTCCGTAATCGGGTTTTGATGTTCCAAGCATAATACCGGGATTATTTTTGAATTGTTCTCTTACGTTATTAATAATTGCATAAGCGGCTTTACCAACGGCTTTAATTGCAAGTGAAGAGAAAATTAAAACAAGCATAGCGCCTAAAAGAGCTCCAACGAAAACTTCCGGTTTGTCAAGATTAATAATTCCTTTAAAGCTCGGAAGATAATTTTTCACTTCGTCAATATAAGCTCCGAATAACAGGAACGCCGCTAAAGCTGCGGAACCCACTGCATATCCTTTTGTTAATGCTTTTGTAGTATTGCCGACAGCGTCTAACCTGTCTGTTTTTTTTCTAACTTCTTCAGGCTGTTCGCTCATTTCAATAATACCGCCTGCATTATCTGTGATAGGTCCAAATGTATCCATTGCAAGAATATAAGCTGCCGAACCAAGCATACCCATTGTGGCTACAGCGGTGCCGAATAATCCTGCGTCCTGTAAACCTGTAGCCTGCCCTAAAAAGTAGGTGCTTACTATTGCTGTACCAATTACCAAAACGGGGTAACCTGTCGATTCCATCCCGACCGCTATTCCGGTTATAATGTTTGTTGCAGCGCCTGTTTGCGAAGCCTCTGCAATAGATTTAACCGGGCGGTATTTGTATTCAGTATAGTACTGAGTAATATAAACGAATGCAAGTGAAGTTAAAATTCCTATTATACCGCAGAAGAAGAAATTTAAGTAATGTGCGCCGAGCAGCCATTTTGCCGCAATAAAAAATCCAACTGCAACAAGAGAGGCGGTAACATAAAAACCACGGTTTAATGCGTGCATCGGATCTTCCGAGTCGTTGGTTTTTACAATTAAAACTCCCACAATAGAAGCAATAATTCCAAAAGCACGGGCTACTAACGGGAACAATAAAACACCGAGCAGCGATAAATTTTCAGCCTGAAAAGCGACGGCATTTGATTTATATAAAACGGCTGCCAGAATCATAGCGCCGATGTTTTCGGCTGCAGTAGATTCAAATAAATCAGCGCCACGACCGGCGCAATCACCAACGTTGTCGCCCACTAAATCAGCAATAACGGCAGGATTTCTCGGATCATCTTCAGGTATTCCGGCTTCAACTTTACCAACAAGATCAGCTCCCACATCGGCAGCCTTAGTATAAATTCCTCCGCCTAACTGAGCGAACAAAGCAACAAAACTTGCCCCGAATCCGTAACCTACAATTAATAAAGGAATTTGAGTAACGTTTTGAGTAGCCCCTGTAATTTTTGCTAAAGCAAACAATCCGGCTACTCCCAGCAAGCTCATTGCAACAACAAAGAAACCGGAAACTGCGCCGCCTCTTAAAGCGGTTTGTAATGCTCCGTTCATTCCTTTCATTGCGGCAGATGCTGTTCTGATGTTTGACCTGATTGCAACCCACATTCCCATATAACCTGCGGCTAAAGAGCAGCCGGCTCCGAGTACAAAAGAAAGTGTGGTCCATAACGCCAACTGTCCCGGTGTTGAAGGATCATTTGCAGTAGGCGTTCTTAAGAAAGCATACATTATATAAATAAATGCTGCCAATGCAATAGCAAGATAAACGATAGTTCTATTCTGTCGTCTAAGAAAAGCTTCTGCGCCTGCCTTAATCGCATCGGAGATTTCGCGCATTTTTTCGGTTCCTGTGTCACGTTTAAGCACATTTCTTATTAAATATACTGCAAACAAGAGTCCAAGAACGCTGATTGCTAAGATTAACTTTAATTCCATAAAGCTCCCATCAATTGTTTAGTAATAAAGAAAGATTTCCTAACCTTTTATTAAATATTTTACCCGATTGCTATTAACCTTTTTATAATAACGCGGATTTTATTCTAAAAGTTGATATTCTTCTAAAATAGCCGTGGACAGCCAATTTTTGCTTTTAAGAAAAATTGCACTTTCCCACATTCTCTTGGGTTAGTTGCACAAGAGTTCAAAATATAACCAACAAACTTAATACTCAGAAAATTATTCAACAAATTAATTCTTATTATAAAATAGTTAAATTACCAGGGGTTGGCGATTACAGGCTTTATCTTGTTAAGATTTAACGTCAATTTATATACTACTTTTAATGTCGGAATTACCGTGTAGTTCATTATCACAGTAAATGTTAGAAGCTTTCCACAAAGCATGGCTTTTATAGAAAATTGTAAACATTACAATAGTGTGAAATCGATGATAATCTGATAATTACCTCAATTATCTAAGTATTTCACTTAAAATCCCAATAACCGCAGTTAAATTTTTTGCATCATAATCAGGGTGGATTTTTGAATCCTGCTTAAGCGGAAACCTTGTATTGCCTGTGTACACTAATATTCCTTTACCGCCAAGTTCCTGTGCAGGTTTTATATCGTTTTCCAAATCATCGCCAATCATTAAAAATGGAGAGATTGGATCGAAGCCGAGCATCTTTATAGCGGTATGAAAATAAATAGGCGATGGTTTGCCTATAAGAACCGAATTTTTACCCGAAGCATATTCAATTGCCGTAATAAAAGCTCCCGCATCCAGAGCAAACTCAATCCCGTCGGGTTTCCAGAACTTATTTTTATGCATTGCAATAATTTTTGCTCCGCCGTACACTTTATTAAAAATTTCGTTTAGTATTCCATAAGTCCACCCGGTTCCTAAATCGCCTATAACAACAGCCTGGGGATCTTTGTCGTTAATAAACTTTTCAAAGCGTGGTCTGATATTTTTATTACAATATACGGAAACACTTAAATTATTCTCCTTTAAGTATTCAATTGCGGCATCTACTGTGGTCATGGCATTTACCGCGAAGCCGATTCCATTAAAGGCTAAAATGTTTTTTAAATCATCGGAAGAGTCTCTTGTTGAATTAGTTATAATAAAGAAGGGAAGCTTTTCGCTATGTAGAAAATTCAAAAATTCAAATGCATCAGAAGCAAGTTGGGAGCCTAATCTTACAACTCCGTCAAAGTCAATTAAGATTGGAATATTTTTTTTCACAAAAGCAGTATTAAAATTGCTTTAAAAAATAATATTTTTATCATAACTAATCCTTTTACCGTCCCCGGCTTGGACAGCCATGACTATGCCAAAAGCCGCTCAGGCTGACTAAAATACAGGTCAGCCCTGCCTACCGACAGGCAGGTTGCCAAGCTGACCTTTATCATAGCTGAATTTTAACTAAAATCAAAATATTAATTCTACGGCAGCAACCTGAAATTACTTTTTAGTTATCCTCTTAGGGGGTATGTATATCATTTTGTATAAAATGTTTTATAATATCAAAACGATAACATTTACGCTTAAGAGTTATTCACTATGCCTTTACCCGTTCAAGTATGGGCAGTTTATATTTTGCAAATTCAAACGCACCGAAGAATACACCGGTATAAACTAAGTCGCCCAACAGAGTGTTCTGAAAAAATGGTATTGCAGCCACAAAGCATGCGCCCAATCCCGCAGGGCTCATTGGATATAAAGCTCCCGTAAACCAGAATGCAAAATTTGTAATTACAAAAAACAGAACTGATGATGAGACTGATGCTATAAGAATATTCGATACAGTTCTTCTCTTTCTCAGGCTGAATCCAATTGCAACAATTAAAGCAAAGCTTATATAGACGGCAAGGAATGTAGAGTGATAACCAAGTACCAGATCAGAAAGAAGCATAGCGGCAAATGGAACAATAAAGGATAACTTCTTGTTAGTAAAGTAAGCCCCGCCGAAAAGAGCCATAGCGGCAATCGGAGTAAAATTAGGATAATGCGGGACTAATCTTAAAGCAGCTCCCGCTATTATAATTCCAGTAATTGTTAGGAATCCTGCGTTGATATTTTTTTTGTTCATTAAAAGTTCCTTTCAAAAAGATGACCGAAAAAAGATTTTATAATACTAAAATTTCAATTTATGTAAATACCGTCAGGCATAATTGTCCGGGTTCTTTGATAACCCGTAAGAACCGTACTAAGATAATAAAAATATTTTAATAATTACAGGGCGGAGGATAAGGGGGTAAAAGTCTGAACCGCTGATTTTTTTGATTAAACTGATTTATATGATTTTTATGTCATGTAGTAATTTAATTTACCTGTCTCCGGGATCAAATTCCTGCTTATGGATTTAGATCTGTTTCGTATTATGAAATATCATCATAATTTAAAAAAATCATAATTTTTTTTATCGTAAATACTACCGGAGTATGAAACAGCATTTTTATGAGCAATGATTGATTCAAGCCGGTCAAGAGCATTATCTTTTTGGGAACCATCCGGGGATAAATCTTTTAATATTCCTATTATTTCATTATGATTTTCGCATTTTCATTTAACACCGCCATAAACTCTTAATCCTTTCTTTTGAGCCACTAAAGTTATATTGCCTGATATAATTGTACTTCCGCCAGTTTGTTCAACAACCTGGAAACGGTAAGAGGGACCGAATAATGAACTAAGATTTGTAATGACGTGTGCAGGGATTACTGTTGTACCGGAAACGCCGACTGAAAGGGTAAAAACATTAACCCAAACTCCGTTGGGATTAGTTTGGATGTTAATTTTATATGCGTTGGAATCCCTTGCGCCGCCGGTATGAGCGGCGGTTGAAGAGTACCAAAATCCTAAAGAATTATTAGAATCGCCGCTCACATACCCATCCAGGTTAAACGATGCTCCATTGGGACTTTTGTCAGTAGAATTAACCGTATAGCTCGAATCCACCCAATAGTTCCAGGTTACTACTTTATTGGCATCGCCTGAAGCTGCATTCATAGTAACAGAAGAAGAAGTTTGAGCAAATGCGCTTATCCCCGTAAAAAGGACCGCTAAGAAAAGAGTCAGAAAAGAATTCAGTTTCATCTTATTTCCCTTTGAATAATTAAATATTAAGAACTTAGTCCCAAGTATTATTATAAAAGTTTGGTGATGCCTCTGCCGGAGCAGGGTTATTTAAGAAAGGATAAAATATGTCTCAACATAATTTAATATTGAACAGAACAACATACTTGCCTAAACATCCGGCACAGCCTCTCGTCCCGAAGGTATCTTTCCCTTCGGGGAAAGCTTTCGTGATTAGGGCTGCTCATCGCCAATATCAAAGAACAATTTCAACTTAATTAATGCCGGTATATTTAAACCTGCTGCACACACAAAAGAAAACATCCTGAGAATCTTCCTAAAGAGCGGATCGTATTCCTTTGAAAAAGGAACTCGAAAGTTCCGGTTGTCATATTATTTTTAATTTTATTAAAAAACATCTGTTTTTTTTACCAGACTTTTTTCTGCTTTAATTATTTCTTTAACCGGGCTAAACTTGCCGGATGTACAAGCCTTCCTGCCGTTGGCAGGGGTGTGCATAGGACAATAGAGAATTTGCCAACATGTTTATTAATCAAGCTTTTTTGCAATCTTTTTTATTGTTATCCTATACAATTTATTTTTAAATGGACGGTTATACAGCACACGAATAAAACATGTTGGGACAGTATTTTTGTTTATTTTTTGGCTATTTTAGCAAATATATATTTTAAATTAATTTTAGAATTTTTATGACAAACGACGAATTTATATCCGCTCTAAAAACCGAATTGGAAGCGTTTGAAAAAGCTGTTTCTAATGATGAAAAAGATTGGATTATTAAAGGCTTTATAGATATTTATAAAAATATCTATGGCATTTCTATTGACACTAAAATTGTTTCCAAGGTTTTGGAGTTATTGCTATTCCCATTAATGGTTAAATTTGCTGACAAGAATAAACTCACAACAGAGCTTTCTCCTCAACAGAATTTTTATCCTGATATTACTTTTATTGATGATAAAGCTAATAAATTTGCACTCGATATCAAAACTACGTATCGGGTTGATAATAAAAAAGTTAATGGTATGACACTTGGAGCATTTACCGGTTATTTTAGAAAAAGAGATAGCGCAAAAAACATAAAATATCCTTATCAGGATTATTCAGGACATTTTATCTTAGGTATTATTTATTCCCAGTGTTCAGATGTAGGCGATGAAAGAAAAAAATTTTCTTTAGATGAGCTTCAAAAGATTCCTTCTGTTATTAAAGATTTTAAGTTCTTTGCTCAACCTAAATTTAGATTGGCAACTGATAGGCCTGGAAGTGGAAATACTAAAAATATAGGCTCTGTTATTAAAATAGATGATTTAATAAATGGAACCGGTCCATTCAATGAACTTGGCGAAGAGATATTTGATGATTACTGGATATATTATCTTACTAAAGATATGGCTAAAGCGTTAGAAATAAGTAGACCTTATACTAATTTAAAGACATATCAAGCTTATAAAGTTAAAGGGAATGATATTCTCAAATTAAATAAAGAAAAAATTGAGAATATGGAAGAAGAAGATGAACCGGAATCTGAAAATGGAGATAGTGAGTGAGGATTATTGTTCCACCGCTTAAATGCCAGGGAATTAAATCAAAGATTGTTCCGCTAATAAAAGAGCTATCTTTAAATGTGTTTGATAAATGGATTGAACCGTTTTTAGGAAGCGGCGTAGTTGCCTTTAATTCCGGGGCTAAGAAAACCATATTAAGTGATATTAATCCCCATATCATTAACTTCTATAAAGCAATCCAATCTAAAGAAATAACTCCTTATAGAGTTAGACAATATTTAGAATTAGAGGGAGAAAATCTTAGAAATGCCGATGACAATGGATATGTCCATTTTCGGTTTATTAAAGACAGGTTTAATTTAACCGGAAATTCTTTAGATTTTCTTTTTTTATCAAGAGCTGGATTTAATGGAATGATGAGATTTTCTAAAAAAGGTAATTGGAATATACCTTTTTGTAAAAAGCCTAATCGTTTTGATAAATCTTATATAACTAAAATCGTCAATCAAGTTGATAATGTATCTAAAATAATGACATCAAATTGGATTTTTTTAAATTCTGATTTTAAAGAGGTTATTATTAAAGCTAAAAAAGGTGATTTGATATATTGCGATCCACCTTATGCCGGAAGATATGTTGATTATTATACCGGTTGGTCGGATGAAGATGAAAAAGATTTATTTAATTTGTTGTCTGAAACTAAAGCTAACTTTATCTTATCTTCTTGGCATCATAATGAGTTTCGCTCTAACGTTAATTTTGAGAATTATTGGAGTAAGTTTAATTTTATTACCCGTGATCATTTCTATCATTCGGGAGCAAAAGAAACCAATAGAAACCCTATAGTTGAAACATTAGTTTTTAATTTTGATTCCAACCTTACCAAACATAATCACGATATAAAAGATAAACATAAAACCGGTTATCAGTTGACCTTTCCACTATAATTGTAGTTTATCACTAAAATTACATGAAGTATAAATTTATTAACTACTTATAAAGTAGTTATCCCGCCGTCAACAGGTAAGTAACCGCCGTTGATGTAACCTGCATAATCACTCGCAAGCAGCAGGATAGCGCCTGCAAGATCTTCCGGTTTGCCTAATCTTTTCATCGGATTTGCTTCTGCCGCCATTCTCTTCCTATCCTCAGGCTGCCATGCAGTGGCATCGGTAAGCGTTAAGCCCGGAGCAACAGCATTAACTCTTATACCGAATTGAGCAAGCTCATTCGCAAGTGAGCTTGATAACATGTTTAGAGCTGCTTTTGCAGCGCTATGCGCTATAAAGCCATTGCCCGGCTTTTTGGATAGTCCGCTCGAAACAGAAATTATACACCCTTTGCGCCTTTTAATCATGGATGGAATGACAAGTTTACAAGGATAAAAAAACGACTTAACTTCTCCTAATATTTTACTTTCAATATCTGCCCATTCTAGTTCAAGGAAAGGCGCATACTTAAAGCTCATACTAGCATTTATAACAAGAGTATCGATAGAGCCTAACTCTCCGGTAACCTGATCAATCATTTTTTCTACCTGGTTAAAGTTTGTAACATCGGCTTTTACGGCAATTGCTTTTCCGCCTTTTGATTTTATCTCTTCCACAACACTTTTGGCAGAAGCTTCACTTTTATTATAATTTACCGCAACAATGGCGCCTTCTTCTGCAAATAGTTTTGCAGTAGACGCGCCTATACCGCGGCTGCTGCCTGTTATTAATGCAACCCTGTTTTTCAATAACATTTCTTCTCCTTTAAATAGTTGGAATTTTTATCCGGTCTCATGAGTAAAGTAAAATTAATCAGAAAGAACGGCATAACAAGCTGTTCCCAACGGCGTACCGAACCAAAAAAATTTTGAACACCATCCGTCTCTACTCTGGAAAAGGCACCGGACAAACAGATGCCCTTCCTTACTCTGCTCAGAATCCAATTCATCTTCAGGATTAAAAAAGATACTTCCCCAAAAAAAGATATACTTACCGATCCATTCTTCGGGGATTATTTCCTGGTGCGCTAACAAATAATCCAGCACATTGGAATTTAAAACCGGCATCCCTGCTAATTCTTTGTACAGATACTTCCCGAGTATAGTCCTTTCATTTTTCTGTTGTTCAGCTTGATAAAGTCTTAGTTTATCCCCATTGAATTTCAATAGTCCGGCTTTTCTATGTTCTACTACCTGTTTGCCTAAAAAAGCCGGTAGTGGGTCGCAGTCTATTACATGTTCAGCCGCGAACAGCATTAATTGTCCATTAATAAGCTTTCTTATATCCTTAAAATTAAATCTTAAAAGCTTACGAATTTCATTTCTGGAAAATCCGGAGTCTGATAAAGCTGCGGCGAGATCTTTCATGTCTTCAATAAAAAAACCGGTTTTTCGTAAAGAGGCAATAAATTCTTCCATATCTCTTTGAAGCGACATAACAACTCCTCTAACTTTAGAAAAAGATTTGCAATTAAAAAATATAAATATGTTATTTAAAAAACTACTATTGAATTATTTATATTTCTTTTATTTGGTAAGGTGAATTAGTAAATTCATTTTATGAAAATGGTTGATGATATAGAACCCCTCAATAATGAATTACCAAGTTCATTTGCAGACAGACTAGGCGCCCATTATAGCAATTTGATATCGGCAGTACATAAGAAAAAATATGGTCAGTTCTTTACGCCTATAAAAATTGCGACTTTTATGGCGGGTTATTACAAATATAAAAGCTCCGAGATAAAAATCCTCGATCCGGGATGTGGAACCGCGATCCTTTCATGTGCATTAATTGAATCAATTCTAAAATCGAAAAAAAGTGTTCATAAAATTGAACTTACATTATTTGAATCGGACCGCGAACTGATTCCTTTTACTGAGGCTTCACTTAAATATCTTAAAAAATGGCTCCATGGTCACAAAGTAAAATTTATTTATTTACTGCATACAAATAACTTTGTGCTTATGAATTCGGATACACTTGAAAATCAAAATCGTAATATTGAATACTATGATCTTATTATTTCAAATCCGCCATACTTCAAATACAAAGAGAGAGAGATTTCACGACACACAATTAAAAAGAGAAATCCCAGCCAAATTCTAATTTTATCCTGCTTACAAGTTTAAGCTGCTCATTTGCCTGAGAATAATAATTATTTGTGTTTGCATAACCATAAATCTTATCACTATTTAAAGGTAATGCATAATTTATTTCTAAATAAGCAATTTTAGTAACGTAGTATCCTATTCCTAAACTGCCGTACGTAAAATTTTTTTGATAATAAATTGGCGCCTGATTTCCCTGTCCGCTGCCGGCGGATGTTGTACTATAAAAAATACCTGCAGAAAAATACAGCCTGTTTATAATTTGGGGTTTCAGAACACATCCAAAATCAAATCCATCCCAATTAGATGAAAACGGCATATACCCCGCAAAGAATTCTACATTCATGTACCGGTTAAAGGAATCACCAATATGTAAATAAATATTTGGCGGAGGTAATATTTCATAATGATTTATACCGGAGTTATCCTCAAATACCACACCTGCATCCCAAGCGACTCCCCAATATGTACCTTTATCCGGTTGGGCTTCTATTATTTGTAAAGGTAATAATAATATAAACAATGTAAAATATTTCATACTCATACAAATGGAAATC
>CAZUCY010000122.1:0-10840 GCA_964618785.1 uncultured Ignavibacteriaceae bacterium
TTTAAAGCGCTCAGGACAAGGGTTCAGTATTCAAAAGTCGGGCAGGAACCTCTTAAAACCATACTTGTTACTTCATCCACTCCCGGCGAGGGCAAAACTTTAATTTCTGTAAACCTTGCCGGAACATTTGCCCAGCTCGGTAAAAAAACATTAATTATTGATCTTGATCTCAGGAAGCCAAGGGTACATTCATTATTTAATTTGAACAAACATCCGGGGCTTGTAGATTATCTTTTCAATGAAGTAAAGTTTGAAGATATTATCCGGCCAACGGGGTTAAATAATTTAAGCCTTATAACTTCCGGCACAATACCGCCCAATCCTTCGGAAACAATTGCTTCAAAAAACATGAAAGATTTTATTGAACGGTTAAAGAAGGAATTTGAAATTATTATTTTTGACTCCGCTCCTGTAATAGCAGTAACCGACTCGGAAATTCTTTCCTCAATGGTTGATGCTACCGTACTCGTTGTTTCTGCAGACATGACTGAATTTGAAGTTATGGAAAAATCAGTAGAAATGCTTAAGCGCAGCAGTTCATCCTTTGCCGGTACTGTTCTTAACAATTTTAGCTACAAAGCCGGTTACGGTTCCTATTATAAGTATTATTATTATTATTCCGGCTCGGAAGGCACCAACGGCACCAAAAAGCCGCACAAAAAGCATGATATTTCAAAGAAATAATTATTTCCTTTGCAGCTAACTCAGTGGCTCTCAGTGTCAGATTTTTTATTACACAGAGAACCACAGAGGATACACAGAGAAACTCAATTTTGTAAATAGAAAATGTTCAATAGAGACACATTAAAAAAAATTAAACTTATAGTCGCCGATCTTGACGGCACCCTTTTAACAAATGATGCAAAGCTTAGCGAAAGAACTAAATACTTAATTCAGCAACTAAAAGCTAAAGGAGTATTGTTCACATTTGCGTCGGGCAGGCTTCATTCGGCATTAAGTTCATATGCTGAAGAACTTAATTTAAAAGTTCCTATTATTTCACTTGATGGCTGCCTTATAAAAAAGAATGGTGAATACACACCGCTGTACAAATCATTCGTTCCGCAAAGATATGTAAAGCGCGCGCTGGAATATGCTGATCATCATTTATTAAACATTGCACTATGCAACACAGATTCTATTTATTATACCGAGCGGAACTCAGTGATTCCGGATCTGATGGAAAAGTTCGGGGCAAAATATGTGGAAGTCCCTGAATATAACGGCTTAACAAAGCACACACTTGAAATAACGATAGCAAGCGATTACAAGGATAACGTAAAACATGTACGGGATAAAATGAGTTTTCCTCATACATTCGGGTTGAACATTTCATATTTTAAATCCCACACATATGACGGCATATATTACCTTGAGATAAGGAAAAACAGTTCAAATAAAGGTAAAGCTTTAAAAATACTTCTTCGCCATCTTGGTATTAAACAATCCGAAACAGCAGTTATTGGCGACTGGCATAATGACCTCAGCCTTTTCCTGCCGAAAGTATTGAAGGTTACTTTAAGCAACAGCCTGCCGGAGTTGAAGCTTCTGGCAGACATTCAGATATCAAAGGATAACAACAACGAAGGTGCCGCCGATTTTCTTGAAATGGTCCTCAAAGCAAAAAAATAGAGAGCCGGTTTGCCGAACTCAATAATTACAATGATTTTTTATGAATTTAGAAGATCAATAATCGATTATTTAATAAAAAATTACCTCTTAATTTGTATCAATTATATATTAAACTAAATGTCTGAAAAGAAGATTGAATATTTTATTAGAATTGGACCTAATGATAGATACAGACATTTGCATATTAAAGAAAAAGGGAGAATACTATATTTTAGAGTGCAATACGAGACAAGTTTAAATAATGTATGGTATCCTGTAGTAAGGTATGACACAGCACATGGCTTTGCGCATAGAGATTTACTAAATATTAAGGGTGAAACAAAAAAGACACCGTTATTTAATCAGGATTTTAACGATGCACTATCTTTTGCCGAAAGTGATTTGAAAAATAATTGGAAGCAGTATAAAAATAGATTTTTGGAGGAAATATTATGAATAAAGAAGAAAAAATGATTGAGAAAAATATAGAGCTCAGTACTGAATTTAGTCGGTATTTATTTGAACATCCTGAAATTGAAGAAAAAATACCATCGGGCTCGGAAATTATCCTTTTACCTGAGTTTGATAAAGAATTGAAAAAATTCAACCTGAAACTGGGGAAAAATATGGAATCAAAGGGTGAAAAGGTAGTTTATTTAGAAATAAAAAGTATACGCCCTAAAATTTTGTCAAGATTGGGTAATGTAGAATTGGTTTCACTTAGCATGTAGCTATCCGCCAAAATGTGTTCAACCCGGTCGGTCAGTAGATAAATCAAAATAAATAAAAACTTTAATCTCTGGTCTTCTGTCTCCGGTTTCTTGTTTTCGATTTTCATTCGTGTTAACCTGCCTACCGGCAGGCAGGTTCGTCCTAATTCGTGAAAATTCGTATTATTTAAATCCCATAAATCAGCGGTCAACATTCGTATTTTCTATTTTCACCCCCACCTTAATAGTCTGTGTCTTATTTGTTAAATCATTACAATATAATTCGTGTTAATTCGTATTTATAATCATTAGAGGGAATTCGTATCGATGCAAACAAAAAACATTTTCATTAGAAACCCCATATTTCAAACCTGCCCGTCATGCGGTAGCGGTACGCTTCGCAGTTCGCACCCGCGGAACTGGAAGGAAAGAGTTATAGATAACTTTACTTTCTATAAAGTTTACAGGTGCAGGCAGTGCGGCTGGCGTAATTATTTATCTACATTCAATGCTTCAGCGCTGTCGGTAAAGATTGTACTTTCTTACACCGCCCTTATTGTATTTATTGCATTTGTTGTTATGATGATTTTATCTAAACTATTACATTAATTTGATTAATAATTATATTCTAATTGTAACCCATAATGCCTTCTGAAAAAAATAAAAAAATAGCTAAGAACACTTTGATGCTGTATTTCAGGATGCTGCTTATAATGGCTGTGTCATTATATACAGTAAGGGTTGTTTTAAGAACGCTTGGTGTTGTTGACTATGGTATATATAATGTGGTTGGAGGTATTGTTATTATGTTTTCCTTTCTTAGCAGCACAATGACAACCGCTACACAAAGGTTTTTTGCTTTTGAACTGGGAAGAAATGATTTTATACAATTAAAAAGGACATTTAGTTTATCTGTAATTAGTTATGCTGTTATTTCAATAATTATTTTATTGTTAGCCGAAACTTTTGGATTGTGGTTTTTAAACACCAAATTAGTTATACCGATTGAACGGATAGGGGCTGCAAATTGGATTTATCAACTTTCAATTTTTTCTTTTATCGTTACAATCTTGACGGTTCCCTATGATGCAGCTATTATTGCTCATGAGAATATGAATATTTATGCTTATGTGAGCATAGTAGAAGCTTTAATGAGACTGATCATCGTTTTTGTGCTTCTATTTTTTTCATTTGATAAATTAAAATTGTACGCATGCCTTACCTTTGCAACTACTTGTGTTATAACATTTATATATAGAACTATATGTAAAAGGAAATACGAAGAATGTCATTTTAAATTTTACTGGAACAAAGAATTATTTAAAACCATAATAGGATTTTCAGGTTGGAACTTATTTGGCACTATAGCCTGGATAATGAACAACCAGGGGATTAATATTTTATTAAACATGTTTTTTGGTCCGGCTATAAATGCAGCAAGGGCGATAGCATATCAAGTGAATACTGCCGTAAATCAGTTTGTAACAAATTATTCTACTGCATTCAGGCCTCAAATCACAAAATATTATGCTGCAAATGAACAAATTCAAATGATGAATTTAATATTTCAAAGTTCCAAATTCTCTTTTTTTTTGTTGTTGGTACTTTCAATGCCGGTTTTGTTAGAAACTAATTTTATCCTCACTCTTTGGCTTAAATCAGTACCGGAATATGTAGTGTTATTTAGCAGGTTAGTTATTATTTCGGCTTTGGTAAATTCACTATCTAATCCATTGATAACAGCAGCATTAGCTACAGGTAAAATAAAGCAATATCAATTAGTAGTCGGAAGTGTCCTATTGCTAAATTTACCAATTTCATATTTATTATTGAAAATTGGATTCCCGCCACAATCCACAATGTATATGGCAATTATTTTTATGATTTTGTTATTAGGAATTAATTTATGGATGCTAAAGAAGATGATTAAGTTGTCAATATACGATTATTCAAAAAAAGTTCTTTTAATTGTTATAGTAGTATGTTTGGCAGCTTATATTTTACCACTTTTTTTGATGTATCTGCAAAAAGAAAGTTTTATCCGGTTTTTAATAGTTGGAAGTACGGGTTTAATAACTTCATTAGTAACTATATATTTTTTGGGGCTTTCTGTAAGTGAACAATTATTTTTTCGGCAAATAATTAGAAACATAATTACAAAAAAAATAATATAAATTTACAAGATAATACGCTATGATCCATTATACAATATTATCAGGCAGTCAAAATAAATGAAACCGATTTTATTTATAAAATATTTTCTTTTTCTCTACTTGCTAGCGATTTCAGCTTTTGAATTCTTTTATCGAGTTTTTCAGCCTGCAACATATTTATTATTTCCTGTAGTATTATTAGTCTTTATATCATATAATAAGAAATTCAATTTTTCAGTATTTAAGATAATAATACCATTCTTTTGTGTTTTCGTTTTACAAAATTATTTGAATGGAATTCCTTTCTATTATGCATTAACTCTAGTTGTCAGATTGTTGGTCTTTTATATGACTATGGAAATTATTGGCAATGATTTTATAAATATATTTATTAACACTATCAAAGTTATTGCGGTTATTTCTATTTTCTTTTATATGATTCAGTACAACACATTAGCTTATAACTTTTTAATAGATTTGTGCAAGATTTTTACAAATTTGGGGAGCGATCCCCAAATTTCCCCTGATAAACCAAATTTTATAATATATACAATTGAAACAAAATCGTTTTATGATTTTCAATTTTTTCGCAACACTGGGCCATTCTGGGAGCCTGGTCTTTATGTAGCATTTTTGAATATAGCATTGTTTTTTAATATGCTTATTCAAAAAAAATTATTAAATAGGTTAAACTTATTATTTATAATTAGTATAATTACTGCATTTTCAACGACAGGTACTATTGTATTATTTATAAATATTATAATTTATCTGTTCATCTCAAAATCCTTAAAACTTCAATATCGTTTCTTCTTAATTGTTATTGTGCTAACCGCCATTCCATTTATATCATCATTATCTTTTATGAAGGATAAAATTGACTCTCAATTAAATCAAAGTAATATCAGCTATTCAAGATTCGGAGCCATTGTAGTGCATTGGAATATTATTCAGGCTTATCCTTATGCCGGGTTACCTTACGATGACAACAAGACTTACGACAAATTCGCTGACAATATTTCACCAAATGGAATTACTGAAATATTTATCAGATATGGGGTTTTCGTTGGTTTATTCTATTATATTTTAATGTTTAGGTCAAATAATATATTGATGAAATATTTGGGATACCCAAATAAAGGTTTTGCGTTGTTTCTTATCTTAACAGTTTCAATATTTTCAGAGAATATTGGCAATCGCCCTATTTATTTAATGCTTTTGTTCATACCAATGTTAAACGATTTTAAACCATATGTTGACTCAAAAGTATTGTATTTTAATAAAAAATATTCGAGCTTAAGTAGTACATAAAAGTTATTAAATATTACTTTAACTCAAAATTTATAAGTTTGTTGTTTAATTATTTATTAGAAAAATAAATGTTAATTTCAATTGTTACTCCAACATATAATATGTCTGATTATTTAAAGAACACTATAGATAGTATTCTTTCACAGACATATAATGATGTAGAATATATTATTATGGATTCAAATTCTAACGATGGTACTTTGGAATTAGTGTTAGAATATAAAATTTTGTTTGGGGAATTTTATTATTATGAAAATGGTAATTTAATTGAGTATCAAAAAAATGTAGAGGGCAAAAAACTTATATATTGCCGTGAAAAAGACTTAGGCCCATATTATGCGGTAAAAAAAGGTTTTAGTATTGCGACTGGCGAAATATTTGCCTGGTTAAACGCGGATGATATTTATTATCCTGCGTCGTTCAGTGTTGTAAATGAAATATTCTATAAATATAAAAATGTAGAGTGGATAATTGGAATACCATCCAGAATAAATGAAGCAGGGCAATTGTTTTCATGTTATCCCCAAACAAAAATATTAAATTACTTCATAAAACTCGGCTATTATAATAAAAAGATATTAGGTTCATTGCAGCAAGAAAGTATGTTTTGGAGAAAAAGTTTATGGGATGCAAGCGGTGGGATAAATACCGGATACACTTTAGCTGCGGATTTTGAGCTCTGGATACGTTTTGCCAAAATAGATAAAATATTTTTTGTTAAAAGCATTTTAGCCTCATTCAGAGTTAGAAAAAATCTTCAGAGATCTTCCTACTTAGCCGGTGATTATAAAAATGAAGTTGATTTGATATGTGAAAAATTAAATTTAAGGTTTATTCATAAACTACTAAGGTATTTTCTTATGAACAGAATCATTAGGTATTTTACCAAAATATTAATTAAGAATAATGTCATATCTTATGAGAATAATGCTTGGAATAAAGTAAAATGAGAAATATTTATAATTAACATTTACAAAATCTTTTATTATAACTTAATAGTTAGAATCTTAAATGAACAAAAATATTAAAAATTGTTAATACTTAATTGGAGCAAATATGACAAACGAAAAAAAAGCATTAGTAATGGGTGCAGGTGGTTTTATCGGGGGCCATTTAGCAAACAGGTTAAAACAAGAGGGATATTGGGTCAGAGGTGTCGATCTAAAACACAATGAACACCAGGGCCTTCATGTTGATGAATTCTTTATCGGCGATCTCCGGGATCAAAATGTTGTAAGAACTGTTGTTGATCAACCGTTTGACGAAGTTTATCAACTTGCGGCGGATATGGGCGGCGCCGGCTACATATTTACAGGGAATCATGACGCGGATGTAATGCATAATTCAGCAATGATTAATCTTAATGTTGCGCATCAATCTGTAATTACCGGCGTAAAAAAAATATTTTATTCGTCCTCAGCATGTATGTACCCCGAATACAATCAAATGGATCCGGATAATCCTAAATTATCAGAAGAATCTGCTTACCCTGCAGCCCCGGACAGCGAGTACGGCTGGGAAAAATTATTCAGTGAAAGATTATATTTTGCATTTAACAGGAACTATGGTTTAGATGCAAGAATAGGAAGGTTTCATAATATTTTTGGTCAATTTGGGACATGGACTGGTGGCAAGGAAAAAGCTCCTGCGGCTATGTGTAGAAAAGTTGCTGAAGCAATGAAAAATAACCGTAATGAAATTGAAATATGGGGTGACGGGTTACAGACAAGGTCATTCTTATACATTGATGAATGCCTTGAAGCAATCCGAAGATTAATGGATTCAAAGGATTTTAGAGGCCCGGTTAATATTGGCTCTGAAGAAATGGTTACTATTAATCAACTGGCAGAATATGTAATGGAAATTGCTAAAATAAAGCTTACATTAAAACATATAGATGGGCCTTTAGGTGTTCGGGGAAGAAATTCGGATAATAAACTAATAAAAGAAAAACTAGGTTGGCGTCCTTCACAGCCATTGAAAGATGGCCTTAAAAAAACTTACGAATGGGTAAATAATCAGGTTACTAAGGAATAATATGAATGTTTACTTAATCCATTGTATTGATTTCCCAAACGGTACAGCTGGCAGCGCTCATGCTAAATTAATAGTCCAAGGCATGAGAAAAAATAAAGTTAATACGACATTAATTATTCCATATGGAACTACTCAATCTTCACACTCTAATAATACTAAACTGATAGGACATCAGGATGGTGTCCCTTTTTATTACTCCGGAGGAAGTACTGTTCTACCAAAAAATTATAGATTTTTATTTCTGGTTCGGGCTATGATTAGGACAAGTATATTGCTCTTTAAAAAGAGGAAGAGATTAGATTCTATTATTATTGGGACACCGGATTTTATAATATTTCTGCCAATAATAATTATTTGTATATTCTCAAGAATAAAGTTTTTTATCTGGACAGTTGAGCTAATGTCATCGAATGAAGAGTTTAGAGGGATAAAAGGTATAATAAGGTATATAAGTGCTTTAATAGCTGAGAGAATCTTTCCCCACTTATCTGATGGCTACATAGTAATATCTTCATTTTTAAATCAATTTTATAAAAAAATAAATAGCCGGCAGAAATTGCTAATTTCTCCAATTTTAGTGGATATTAATTATTCTCCGTTAAAAAAGCAAGCTACTAAAAATGATTATGGTTTAACCGGCAAAAAAATAATTCTTTATTCAGGCACTTTTGCAGAAAAGGATGGATTTATTTTTATTCTTGAATCATTTGCTAAATTATGCAGTGAGGTTCAAGATGTTATGTTGGTTACTACGGGTAATCCGGTAGTATCAGCGGTAAAAGAAATTATTATCCAAACATCTGAAGATTTGAATATTTCTGATAAGGTTAAACATTTGGGTTATTTGTACAGAGATGAGTTGCAACAAGTGATGAATATTGCAGATATTTTATTAGTATATAGGACAAAAAGTATTTTTGCACAATACGGGCTACCCTGGAAACTTGGGGAATACTGCTATTTTAATAAACCTATTATTGCAAGTAAGATAGGGGATTTGCCAAATTATTTTGAAGATTTGCAAAGTATATTTTTTGTTGAACCTGAAAATCCGGAAGCATTATATAAAAAAATGCTTTATATCTTCAATAATTATTCATTTGCGCTTAAAGTTGCCCAAAAAGGGCATGATACAGCTTTGAAAAAGTTTGATCATATAAATGAGACAAAAAAAATTATTGAATTTATAACGTAAAAAGTATAAAAAATAATTAATGTAATAAGAATCTTTTGGTAAGCGTTTAAAATATTTCTTATTTAATAATTTTGTAGATTAATAATATTAATAAGCTATTTAATATTAAAAAATTCCAATTAACTATCTAAATTAATGGAATAATTTAAGAAGTTACTTAAAATAATATAGAAAATACATGTCAATTCTTGTAACCGGTGTTGCTGGATTTATTGGTTCGCATTTAGTGGAAAGGTTATTACAAAATAAATATGACGTAATTGGTGTTGATAATTACGATGACTTTTATGGAAAAAATATAAAATTAAAAAACTTATCTAAATCAATTGTAAATGAGAACTTTTATTTCATAGAAGGTGATATTAGAAATATTAATGAACTCAAAATGATCTTTGAAAAATACGAAATTGATTTTGTAATCCATTTAGCTGCAAAAGCCGGCGTAAGACCCTCTATTCTTGACCCTGTTGGTTATTATAATACGAATGTTATAGGTACTCTCAATATTCTTGAAGTAATGAAGGAGCATAATTGTAATAAAATGATTTTTGCTTCTTCATCTTCTGTTTATGGGAATAATAAGAAAATTCCTTTTTCAGAAGAAGACAGTGTTGATAATCCTATTTCACCTTATGCAGCAACAAAAAAAGCAGGCGAATTACTTTGTCATACATACCATCATCTTTACGGATTTGATATATTTTGTTTGAGATTTTTTACCGTATACGGGCCACGCCAAAGGCCCGATTTGGCAATACATAAATTTGCAAAATTGATATTGGAAAATAAACCAATACCTTATTATGGAGACGGGTCAACGGAACGAGATTATACTTATATAGATGATATTATTGAGGGAATTATAGGAGCAATTAAAAATTTAAGAGGGTATGATATTTTTAATTTAGGGGAGTCTAAAGCAATCTCCCTTTCCAAAATGGTTTCAGCTATTGAAAACGCTATCGGAAAAAAAGCTGTTCTTGCGAAACTTCCATTGCAATCGGGAGATGTTGAAAAAACTTATGCAGATATCTCAAAGGCAAATGAGTTACTTAATTATATTCCTAAGTTTTCTTTTGAAGAAGGGATAAACAAATTTATTAATTGGTTTATTATAAATAATTAATGTTTTACATAAAATTATATATGATATAAATATATACTGTTTGAACCATTTATAAAAAGTCAGTTTAGTTGTGTGATAATAAATATATTGAAATAATCTTATTGTCTTTTCTTCAGCCGCATTAAAATAATATTCTTGAATACTTAATTATAATGAATCTAAATCGGGTATCTAATTAAATAAATGGTCGGAAATAATTAGATTATTTTTACGAAAAAGTTATTTTGATGATTTAGAATAATTAATTGTTGTTGCCTTTTAATTTATTTAAATAATAAAAAATAAAAATTATCTTTATTTAAGACAGTCAGAAAAATAACTGGATAAAACGTGATTTCGCAAGAATAAATAATAAAAATATTTTTATGGGAATGACTAAATTGCAATTTATTCCAAATTCCACAAAAAAAATTTATTTATTACATGGTTGTTATGGTAACAAATTAGAAACATGTGACACCGAATATATCGACGGAGAATATTATTGATTAATATTATACTATAATATATTAAAAATTTTAATCTCTACTTTACAAGTGTTTGTTTCTGGCTTTACTATTATATACAGATGCCCCTGCTGGTTTAATAGTCTTTTTAATAAAAAACTTATGTCTAAACCAATTTTATCAACAAAATATTTTAGAAGGAAATAATATATAATTTAAGGGTAAAATGGGTTTCTGATACAAAAAGAAGA
>CAZUCY010000123.1:0-10773 GCA_964618785.1 uncultured Ignavibacteriaceae bacterium
CGAAGTATGGAAGATGATAAAACAGGAAATCAAATAAAACAGGGAAAGTACTTCCAAAAGAAGTCAATAAAGCTATAAATGATAAAATTGCTAAGAACTGGACAAACGGTTCCCGCCAACTTGTAACAACGCCAAATAGTGCAAGAATAAATATTATTACTCCCATATACATTGCTACATCAACAAAAGCCATTTGACCAAAATAGGTATTAACTTCATAAGGCTGATTATTGGTCAAGGTGCCATTATAGGTTGAGCTGCCGAATCCATAATACGAGGGAACGATGAATGTTAAAACTTCACCGGGAGAAAATGACCAACCCGTATGATAATCATAATATTCGGATGAAGTTGAATTTTCCACACTTGCATTTTTTTCTACAATACTTTTACCTCCCCTTGTTGAGTATTGGGAGTACTCATAAAT
Organism: uncultured Ignavibacteriaceae bacterium; assembly: GCA_964618785.1. Lineage (GTDB taxonomy): Bacteria > Bacteroidota > Ignavibacteria > Ignavibacteriales > Ignavibacteriaceae > FEN-1297. The sequence continues at coordinate 428 of CAZUCY010000123.1, forward strand.
TTGGGTGAAGTTATCCATCTGAATTGCAGAAGCGATTACTACGGCAGCTAGACAGATTAAACCGGAATAGATTATTTTTTTTATTAAATCCTTCTGTTTTTTAATAATAGCGTGTAAAATAAAATAGATAAAGTATATGGCTATTGCAAAAGATATATAAAAAATAATCTGTACATGAAAGCCTTGATACATCAATTGGAAAGTGATGATAAGCAACAAAAAGTCTATCAGCCTAATCTTCTCTTTCATGCGGAACAAAAGAAGAAAAACCAACGGAAACATACATAAAGAAGTAAGCTTGGTAACATGCCCTATATATAGGAAAACAATAATACCCGTGCTGAAAATAGTTGATAAAGCTGTAAACAGACCAACCAGAGTATTTTTAGTTAAATACTTCATAAGAAGGAATGAATTTATGCCAAGTACAATAAGGAAAAACGTCCACGTTGCATAATTAACTGCAAAAAGGCTTGTAAAGAGCTGCCTTATAAATCCATAAATAACGTTAATAACGTTAAACCAAATGTAACCGGTACCGATAGCATAAGCAGGCATGCCGCAAAAGATAAGAGGGTTCCATAAAGTAAAACCATCGGTATGGTTAATAACATAAGGACTCATACTTTTACTGGATAGAATATCCCCTGATTCAAATGATTTACCGCCGAAAAAAAGCGGATTTAAAAAAGCAAGGAGAAGGATTATGATTACAAGAATAGCTGCCGGCAGATGATATTTTTGCGGCAGTATTTCATCAAGACTGAACTTCGAGAAGAAGTTATCCTGCTCGGGTTTTCTTTTTTTAATATTTTTTAATGTCTTTGCCATATAAACACCATTTAAAATAAAAGTGAAAAAATTGATCGCTTAAGCTTTATAAACTTCAAACGAACATTTATATTGATATTAATTTTAAATCTTTATTATTTTCTAACAATATAATTTACGCCGGCGCCAAGCTTATTTGTACCGGAATAATCAATATACATCATTAAAAAAGTAAAAGGCAGCGTAACTAAGTAATATAACGGAAAAACTATGAAAAATAACTTTGAGATATTAAGCATTTGCATAGGATACTTAATACCAAGACGCCATGATAAATCACCCCAGAAACCATAAGTATATCTTGACCTGAACACCGAAAAACCCATGGGGGTCAATTTGGATTCAAGATCATCGAACGAGTATCCTTCTCTTGCATGTTCGCCGATAAAGCTTTCTTGGCTTTCATCATGAACATCACTGCCGCCGTATATTGAAGGAGTATTTATCAGCAAAAATCCGCCAGGCTTTAATGCTTTGAAAAAATTGTGGAATACCTTTACATCGTCGATAATATGTTCCATTACATCGACGGAAACTATAAGGTCAAATCTATTTTCGTGTTTTATCTCCGTCAGGTCCTCAATTGCAAAATCTATTTTTTTAATATTCTTTCTTTTGAAAAAATCTTTACAGTCATTTATCCAATTCTGCTTTACATCAATTGCATAGATTGAGTTAGGCTGAAGATGCTTCGACATGAAATAAGAGTACTGTCCGTATCCCGAACCTGCATCGTAAATAGAAATCTCTTTATCGCCAAGAATCCTGCGCAGACATCTCAATTCCTTCCGTACGTACCATGAACGCAGGAACATTATACCGAGCAGCTTGTAGAAGATTATTCTAAACGTCGGAAACTTTCTTATTATACCGGCAAATATGTCTTTAATCGGATCGTAATACATTTTATTGAATAAAAATTTAAGATATAATTTTAACTTTTGACGTTTATTTTACCAATTCAAATATCCCGTTAACAAAACTTTCCCAGGAGTATTTTTTCACTTCTAAGGCAATATTTTCTACAAATTCTCTTTCCTTGTTTTCATTGTAGAATTTCATTATTGCACCTGCAAGCGCTTCGGGATTTTCTTTCTCAACGATAAAACCCGTTTTGCCGCTTGCAATAACTTCACTTAGTCCACCGACATTTGAAGCTATAACCGGCTTACAAAAATTTGTTGCAATCTGTACAATACCGCTTTGTGTTGCATTCCTGTAAGGTAATATTACACAATCGGCAGCCGAAAAATAATACTTTACTTCCGAAGTAGGAATAAAATCCGTAAACATTAAAAGATTTTCTTTTATACCCAGATCGTCAATAGCCTTTAGATATTTATCTTCATTTGAATAAAATTCCCCGGCGATTATCAGCTTAATATTTAAACCATTTTTAAGTAAAGCCATTGCATTAAGAAGTATATCCAGTCCTTTATAATCCCTTATAAAGCCGAAAAAAAGGATAATTTTGTCACCGATAATATTTAGATGCTTTTTAGCTTCATCTTTGGTCACAGCAATACCGAAATTAGAATAAACCGGGTGAGGAAGAAACTTATTTGCAGCACCCGGCTTCAGCGCTAATAAATCACCGCGGACTTTTTCCGAAAGCAGCACAAAATAATCCACAGTTCTGAAAAAATACATTGTTAAAGCAAGATCACCCGTTTTCTTTTCATGAGGAATTACATTATCACAAATAGATAAAACTTTAGTAATGTTATTTTTTTTTGCGAGCCGGGAAATAGTCCCGAAGCAGGGAGCAAAAAAAGGCATCCAAAATTTAAAGATCAGTAGATCGGGCTTTTGTTTCTTTATTTTAAAACCAACCGTAAACCAATTAAAAGGATTTATTGAATCTACAATTACTTCAGCGGGAATCTGTTCATCAACATCTCCCAACTCAATCTGAGATTTCCCCGGGAATAATATTGAAGGGTACTGCCGTTTAAATGTAATAACCTTTACTTCGTTAGTCTTAACCAATTCTTTATAAAGCAACCCTATAAAGTGAGCTATTCCTCCCCTAAGCGGGTAAGCAGTAGAAAGTATGATTATCTTCATTTATCCTGACAGTCAATAATTTGTTTCTTATGATTAATAAAAAGCAAACAGGGTCTTTAAAAAGAGAAGTAATCATCCACAGTTAATTCTTTAACCTTTATCTTTAATAATATATTCTTTTTCATCTACTGAACCGCGGACCAACATTTCACCCAATAAACCAACACTAAATAGTTGAATACCGACGATTATAAGCAGCATACCGAGGAACAACATAGGACGGTTACTTAACGAATGCCCTGTTATCCAGTAATAAGTTAAAATTGCATTTACTATAAGACCGATGAAGAATGAAAGCGCTCCGAAAAATCCGAAAAAGTGCATGGGACGTTTAATATATCTTGTTGAAAAGATAACGGTAATTAAATCAATAAATCCTTTAAAAAATCTTGAAATACCGAATTTAGTTTTACCGTACCTTCTTGCATGATGAGTTACAGGTATCTCCGCAACTGAAAAGCCTTCCCAATCAGCAAGTACCGGCATATAACGGTGAAGTTCTCCATATACTTTAATATTATCGATGACTTCTCTGCGGTAAGCTTTCAACCCACAGTTGAAATCGTGAATTTTTATACCGCTCATAAATCGAGTTACAAAGTTGAAAAACTTAGAAGATTGTTTTTTTATAAAAGGATCATATCTTATCTTTTTCCATCCGGAAACCAGATCAAATCCTTCATCTAATTTCTTTAACAGATTCGGAATTTCATTAGGATCATCCTGCAGATCGGCATCCATTGTAACAACAACATCGCCGGTGACCTGTCTAAACCCGACCTGGAGTGCGGCGGATTTACCATAATTTTTTCTAAAACTTACATATCGAAATCGTTTATCCTGTCGGCACATTTCCTTAATAATTTTTAATGAGCCGTCTGTACTACCGTCATCAGCAAAAATTACTTCATAGTTTATTTCCACTAGCCTTAATGCTTTTTTTATTTCATTAGCAAGCAGAGTTAAAGATTCTTCTTCATTAAATAATGGAACTACCACAGACAGTTTTTTAAAAGATATTTTCTCCTGCCTGGGTTGATGCGTTTTATTAAAATATTTTCTTCTGCGATTATAATAATAACCTTTGCGGTATGGAGTTTTGGATTGACTATCATTCTGTTCCGCCTCATGTTTTTCAGGTGTGCTGCCTGACCCAATTGCTTCAGTTGCTTTATTCTCTTCCACTGAGTTTCCATTTTTTTATAATATAGGATTAAAATTAAGCGAATAATAGGATAAAAACAATTTGGAGATTTTCTTTCGGAAATCATCAAAAATTGAAAAATAAAAAATTGAAATATTAATTATAAGAGTTCTACTCTGCATTGCAGGAGATACTTGGAAATAGAATAAAGTTATTAGCTGAAGCTACGGCAGCATATCATTCTTTGAAATAATAAATAAATTATTTGAAAAAAAGATTTTTTTATGTTAACATTATGGTTAATGCTAAAAATAAATATATATCCTCATGTTATGTATTAGAAGGTGCCGCTTTCATTAAACTTTAAATTTACTTTATGAATGTAATATATTCTTTTTTTTTATTATGACGCAAGTAATAAATATGACATAATTTTCCAATAATAACAATATTATTTTATTTATTATTATAGTTCATCAAATTTTGGGGGATACATAGAATGAAATCTTTGAGCATAATTTCAAATGGATACCAAAGACATATTTTTTAATGTAAATAATCCGATTTTATTTTCGCTATTAATGATTTCAGCATTATTGGGGGTTATTTATATCTTCTACGTGTATATTATCGTGCCTCTAAATAGGAATCATATTGTTGAAAAAGACAATCTCGAATTAAAGAATGCAAAACTGATGGCTTTGTTTGCAGAATTGGATCCCGATCCGATTTTCAGGTTTAACTCCGAAGGGAAATTTATTCTTGCAAATAGAACGGTAAGTGAACTGAACGGAAAAGAGAATATAGAAGGGAAACCGGTCTTTTATTTTTTCCCCCCTCTTAAAGATTATAACCTCGATAACCTTATTTCCAAAGGGCAGTCAGTTCAGTTTTCTGTAATAATCAAAGAAAATTACTATGATGTCACAGTTAAGGGTGTACCGGAAATGCAATTCGGGCAAATTTATTGCAACAACATAACCCGGAGAAAGCTTGTCGAAGATGAATTAACCCAATACCAGGCAAGTTTAAGGAAACTATCCAACCGTATACAAAAACTGCAGGAGGAAGAAAAACAAAAGCTATCAAGAGAACTTCATGACAGCTTCGGACAAAAATTAACATCTATAAAGTTGAACGTTGAACTGTTAAAAAGCTGTAAAGCAGATATGAAAGGAAAAGATGAAATAGTAAATGATATTTCATCGCTTCTGGAAAATGCGATGTTAGAAATTAGGGAAATTTCTTACAGGCTAAAGCCAAGAATATTGGATGATTTTGGATTGGTTCCTTCTTTAAAAGCTTTGTGTACCGAAATTTCAAAAAAAAGCGGTATTACCGGTATTTTCCAGGCTCACAAGCTTGACCAAAGGTTGAATCCTGAACTTGAAACGGGGCTTTACAGGATTACACAGGAAGCGTTAAATAATATGGTTAAACATTCGCAAGCTAAAGAATTCAGTGTTCAGCTTGTAAGACACCCTGATGTTCTTAGATTAATGATAGAAGATGACGGGGTTGGGTTCGATCCTCAAAAAATCAAGAATGACCCTTCAAAAAAAAATAATCTCGGATTAGTAAATATGTCCGAAAGGGTTTTTTCATTTAACGGTAAGTTTATTTTGGATTCGCATTTGGGAGGCGGAACTGAAATAATTATTGAAATTCCTTTGGAGACTTAATGGGAAAAATAAGGATTTTGATTGTAGATGATCATTTATTAATTAGAACGGGCATTATAAGCCTCCTCAAAGATGATCCTGAAATCGAAATTATCGGTGAAGCGGAAAACGGTAAAACCGCAGTTGAACAATGTAAAATAATGGAACCCAAAGTGGTTTTAATGGATATTTCAATGCCGGATATGTCCGGTATTGAAGCAATAAAATATATAAAAGGTGAAAACCCCGCTATTAATGTTTTAATTTTAACAATACATGAAAGCGAGGAATATTTTTACAGCGCTTTAAAACAGGGAGCTTCGGGTATATTAAATAAAAACGTAAGTAAGGATGAGCTGATTACCGCAATTAAAAGCGTGTCAACCGGAAAGCGATATATAGGAAACAGTATATCGGGATTAATGCTGGATACATTAATGCAAAAATTTGAAGAGGAATTTTTATGCAAGGGCAAAGAAGAAGTTATTCTTACAAAAAGAGAAAAAGATATTTTATATTACATTGCAAATGGTTTTTCCAACCAGGACGTTTCGGAAAAACTTAAAATAAGCATTCGTACAGTTGAAACTCATAAGTCGAACCTTATGCAAAAATTGGACCTAAAATCATCTGCCGCATTAGCTTTTTATGCTTTTGAAAAAGGATATAAGTAGATATCGTTAAACGCTTCCTATAAATTATAGTTGAAGAATTTGACAAGCTATTTCTTTAAACTTGTTTGACTTTTGGATTGATCGTATTTGAAGATTTATTATCGTAACAATTATTTATCCTCCCTGAGTTTTTATCACTTCCCAAAATCGAAGGCAAAATACTTTAGAATAATTGAATAAAATTATTTCAGAGAAATGCGAAGAAATTAAAAACTAATTCCTTACAGAATTAACAATAAATTAATACACAAATAATAAGTTCAACACTTTATTTTTTTTTAATAGTGCTTTTGCAATGCGTGTTAATTTTGTGTGACAAATAAGCATTAAACCAAATTAACAACTTTGCAAGTACTTAAAAATAAACCACTTATGTAGAAAGTACTGGGACATATTAGTTTTCTACGTAAAAACACGTAGGAATACTACGTAAAAACACGTAGGAATACTACGTAAAAACACGTAGAAGTACTACGTAAAAACACGTAGAAGGGTCTACGTGTTTTTACTGATTTAATTAAGCTAAAAAGTTATTATATTTTATTATAGATTTTTAGCAGTTAGGGCAGGGATAGGGGAATTTGGGAATCGCCGGAAAAGATAATTCGGTGATTCCCATTTTTTTAAATGCTAATGGTTAATTATGGGAAAATCAAAAATTTTATTCGTTGAGGACGACTGCGATACGCTGATGTTCCTTAATCTGGTTCCTGGAAAATAATTTGATATTGAGATTTGCAGAACGGATGAAGAATTCTACATTGCAATAAAGAAATGGAACTACGATCTAATCATAATGGATATAGCAATTAAGGGAACGAAGAATGGTCTTCAAATAACAAGAGAGTTAAATAAATCCGACGACTATAAAAGCATAGCCATTTTTTGCGTATCTGCACATTAAATGGAAGGTGATATAGAAAACGCTTTTAAAACCGGGGTTGATAAATTCTTAGAAAAGCCTGTAAGCAACAATGTATTAATGGAAACTATAAATAATATGATTCACGCAAGATAATATTCAGAAGTCTTTCTACAATTACGCCTTTATTCAACTCTATAATAGTCAACGACCTCCCTTTTAATGAAATTATTTTGTAATTTATTAGAAATGAAAAACAAATTTTTAATTAATTTAGCAGGAGGAAAGTCATGAGAAAAATTTGCTTATTTACAGCTTTAATAAACCTTGCGTTATTTGTTTATTCCAATTATGCCTATTCACAGCCCTTAAATGATACGACTAATGTATCTACTAGTATATCGGATACAGCACGAATTACCGGGGAAGTAGGAAAAATATATACAAAAGCTGAAGCAGACTCATTATACGGACCTGTACTAAAAGCTGATACGATTAAAACAGAGGCTCTTATCAAACTTGCAGAAAAAACCCAAAAATATATTATGTTTAACCTTATAGAGGGGAAAGCCTATATTCTAAATTCAGCAAGAGTGGCTATATCAGATACTACTCTTGCAGTTAAGCCGGATCAGCAATTCAGATTATTAAGCACAAGCAAAGTACTGGAACTAATAAAACAGGGCGGCTCCGATGTCACAACAATGGAAATAAGGGCAAAAACAATTACTTTAACTAACGGCGTTATTGTTTTAGAACAAACAATACCTTGCCCACCATTTTGCCCATAATCAAATGAATTTTATTCTAATAGGAATTATTTCTTTAATCTTTTTTATATGGCTGATTGTGCCAATAAGGCAGAAAAATGAAAAATATTTTTTATTTTTCCTTGCATTGATTAGCGGAGATATTGCTACAGCAATTGCCAGATTGATTTTCCATTCCCACACCAATATTTTCTATACTATTTCCATGTTGATGTGTATAATCTTTGTGCAGAAGAGAAATATTTCTAAAAAATTTAAGATTTTAATTCTAATTCTATGTATCGTTTCTCTTAGTATAGAACTCTACGGAATTAATTATAAAGAAGAATTTATATTACAATGTTTTTTTAATTTTTTATTATTCTTTAATTTTATTCAAAATTTCATTATAAAATTTGTCATGGAAAAAATAATAAATATATTCTTAGGCTTCTTAGTATTGTATGAACTGACTGTCATTACAAAATATTTCGGACTAATTACTGGTTTTGCTAACGCTAGATCATATTTTATTATTACATCAATTTTCGAGAGTCTTATCGGTATTTTCTTCTGCATTTTTAAAGAAAGAGATACACAGATTCTGATTAAACTTAAATAATTTTATTCCTGTTCCATGTGAAAAAGAAATCATACTATTTTTATAGGATTATAGTCATTCGCCTAAAATAAAATAATCCGGCACTTGCATTAAGCTAAAAGTATGCGGAAATTATGAGAGTTGATTTAATAAAATTGTGAAAACAAGGTTTTTTTCCTTTAATTATACTTTTAACGAAGATAAGGAGAACACATCATGGAAAATACGGTGGAGGGGAATAAACCAAAGCTATTGGTTACTGAAGATGATTTTGAAAATCAGAAATTTTTAGAAATGTTCTTGAAGAGAAATTTTGACGTTGAAATATGCGATTCGGAGCAATCATTTTATGAGCACTTGAGATGTACGAAGTTCGATGTAATATTGATGGATATTTCACTCCGTGGAAATAAAAATGGGTTAGAGCTTACACAGGAACTCAGGAAACTTCAAGGTTATGAAAAAGTGCCTGTTGTTTGTCTTTCTGCGCATGCATTTAAAAAAGATCGTGACAATGCAATAAACGCCGGTGTAGATGTATTTTTAACAAAGCCTGTAGAAAATAAAATATTAATGAACACACTGCTCGAAGTAATCGCTAAAAAAGAAGATAGTTAAACTTTTGCAGAAATAATTTAATTACTTTATGAGTAAAGATTATATATAAACCGGCAATTGTTAAAAACCGCTTCGTAGAAATTTAGGTTCTTCAAGAGTGAGCATAAGGGAGATTCTATGCGTATCAGGCAGACTTTCTATATCTGAGTCATTGAATTTTGCAAATGAATAATCAATATTTAGTTTTGGAAGTCTTATTCCTGCGCCTAGAGTAAACTGTTTAACCTCATTATATCCTGCACGAACCATAAAAATATTTTTAAAACTGTATTCAAAGCCTGCATTCATATCAAAGCTGACAGGGCCAAGATAAAACTCCGACGCATACTGCCTGTTTTCAAACCTAATATCAAGATCAAGAGCTGGAGTGATTTGTCCACCTAAAAATTTAAACTTATATGCTGCGCCAACTTTAGCAGTAGGAGTAATTAATTCATTCGTGCCGGTACTCCATGCAACAAGAGTTGTTGTAATATCCTGAAGGTTTACGCCAAGCGAGAAATTTTCAAACGGAGAATACCAGGCGGCTACATCAAACCCTATTCCGTAAGCGTTATATTCTGCAATACCTTCATAAATTAATTTTACATTCGCGCCATAAAATAAATTGTCGGAATATTTTTTAGCAAAAGATAAGAAAACGGCCCAGTCCTGATCGCTGAATTCAGTAATATTGCTATAATTCAGCCCGGCAGAAGGGGAATTAATAAAATTGGGATCGGTTACTACCTGACCTGTATTTTGATCAATTAAAGCGCCTCTTGTATCGGGAATACCATCCACACTCAGCCTAATAATGCTTAATCCGAAGGTCATATCTTTTCCATAAGGAACTGCAACTGCTGCATAATCATAATTTACAAGGTTACCGAAGCGTTCTTCATGCATAAGGGAAAATTCGGGATAATTTATTTGAGCTAAACCGGCAGGATTAAAGTAACCGGCAGTTACATCGTTGGCAACAGCAGCATAAGCATCGCCCATTCCTAGCGATCTTCCACCGACACCTATAGCTAAAAATTCACCTGCATATTTGGCAATAATAGTCTGGGAATTTGTTTTCGGAAAGAATAACAATAATGTGAAAAGTGTCAGTACAAGCTTTTTGATCATTAATGAGGGTTCCCATTATTATCTAA
>CAZUCY010000124.1:0-10772 GCA_964618785.1 uncultured Ignavibacteriaceae bacterium
TAAAAAAAGAGTACCTCCATCCGCAATTTCGAAATAACCTTTCCTGTTATCAAAAGCTCCAGTAAAGGAACCTTTCTTATGCCCGAAAAGTTCACTTTCAAGGATACCCTCCGGTATTGCACCACAATTAATGCTGAGAAACTGGTTATTGGCTCTACGACTAAACTCGTGAATAGCTTTTGCAAATATTTCTTTACCTGTTCCGCTTTCTCCGTAAATCAGTACTGAAATATCCGAAACCGCAACTTGCATAACAATATCAACAAGTTCTCTAATTTCTTTGGCTTTCCCGATAATGCCGTACTTATTTTTAAATTCATCTATCGTCATTATTTTAGTTTAGAAATACAAAATCAAAAGTAATACAATATTTAAAAAAATTCTATGTAGTAAATATACCAAATTTAGCCACCTTATTAAAGATAAATGATTGGAAGCAATTAGCTATACCGAAATTGCCAAGCCATCGTATGCCGCAATAATTTCAATTTTGCTGTTGCCAAAATGATGATTTTTAAGTTTTATAAGAGATGATTCTTCCTCTTCTCTGTGTGCGTTAATATGAGTTTTTCGATATTCTGAGATTCCGCTATTCTTATTAATTCTGAAATGTAATATGCAAGATTTCCGATATTAAGACATGGATTTCAAAATCATTAAATAAAATAAGATCATCAGCGCATTACCTACATCGCCAGTATATTGAACATTTTTCCCATTTAGAGTAAAAAGAAAACTATTTTAAGAGAAACTTAATAAATTTGAACTATCATAAGCCCTGTAAGACTCAAGATGAGTATTTTGTTTAGCAAAAAAAATTCTATTAATGCTATATGATTTCTCTGTGTAAAAAAGGATGTAATTTATAGTAAAATCCATCTCCTCTTTAAAAATATAAGAATGATAAATAAAATCTTTTACTACTTCGACTAAACTTTCGCGCAAAAATATCAAGTTTACTTTTTCTTTCAATAAGTCTCATCTGAATAATCAGGGCACTTAATCCGCTGAAATGATCCGGATGGAGATATGAGATTAAAATTCCATTTATTGAGCTATAAGGTATACATTGAGAAAGGAGTGCTTTTGATATTCCATCGCCCGTATCGATCAACAGGCAATAAATATTTTATAAAAAAAGGACGAATGAATGAAATCTTTTTAATGATGTTTTGCCTGAACCAGTGCCAATAAATTTAATTTTTAAGATATCACTTTGAATTTATACTTACAATTCTTCCGTTAAGACTATACTTTTTATTAATTAATTTAAGGAAGCTTTTAGCATCTTCCTGATTAACAAATTTGCCGACATATATTACATGGAAAGAAGTGCCGGCAACCATTTTATCTTCAATTATTGTATAGTACCCGGCGCTATCGAGATCTGTTTTCAATAACTTTGCATTATCTGCAATAGTGAACGCTCCCGCTTGAATCGTATATTTATAACTTTCAGAATCAGCCTGCTTGTACTTATTATCACTCAATGTATCAATTGTTACAGAGTTCTTTTCATCCGAGATTATATCTTCATTAGGAAGATTTCTTTCGGCAAGTTCAATATATGGCGACTGCGGGTAATCCTTTTTAAGTATATTAAAATTACTTTTAACAGCACTGTATTTACCTAAAGCATAGTAGTATGTACAGATTCTATATAATGAAGCGTCGGCATACCGGCTTTGGGGATATTTCTTCAAGAGATTTGTATAAACAGTGACTGCCTGCTGCCCATCTTCAGTTAATACACCTTCTAAAAATAGAATGGATGGACTATCGGGATACTTTTTCTTTAATGATGCTAATTTATCCAAGACCCGATCTTTGTTGCCGTCTTCAATTTGTTTAAGATACGTGACTATATCTGTATCTTGCGAATAAACATTTATTTGAAAGATAATTGCAAAAATAAAGAAAGAAAAAAATATTGATTTAATATTCAACATTAATACAATAAATCTAAATATTTATTCCTAAAATTTAGGTTATTCATGCAAGTTTATTTTCAGTAGGATAGATAAATTCTCGAAACTGCCCGAACAATGTTGCAGAAGTTGCTCGCTCTATTTTAACTTTTATATAACTGCCTTCCTTGATGTTATCTTCGAAAGGCATAATGACTACTTTATTTGTATCAGTTCTTCCGGATAAAAATTGATCAGATTTCTTACTTAAGCCTTCAATCAAAATTATTTCTTCGTTACCAACAAGCTGCTGATTCTTTTCAAAAGAAATTTTTTGCTGGAGATCAATAATTTCCTGAAGACGCTTTGTCTTTATTTCTTCCGGAACATTATCGTTCATTTTGTAAGATTTTGTCCCTTCCCGAGGAGAATACTTAAACATATAGGCACCGTCATACTTAACTTCATTCATTATTTTCAAAGTCATTAAATGATCTTCGTAAGTCTCTGTCGGGAATCCCGAAATAATATCGGTTGAAAAGCTCAAATCCGTTATAATACGCTTTGCTTTGTTTATCAAATTCAAATAATGTTCAATTGTATAAGTTCTATTCATTAATTCCAATATTCTGTTAGAACCGGATTGAACCGGAAGATGTATATAATTACAAATATTGGAATTTTCTGCAATAGTATATAAAAGTTTATCTGATAAGTCTTTAGGATGAGAGGTTGTAAACCTGAATCTGATGTTTCTGTTAACTTGTGAGCAAGCTGATAACAAATCGGCAAAATCATATACCCCGTCTCTGTAAGAATTTACATTTTGTCCGAGCAATGTTATTTCTTTAAAATTCCGATTGGAAAGAAGTTTTACTTCTTCAACAATTGAATTTAGATTCCTGCTTCTTTCCCGTCCCCGGGTAAATGGAACAACACAAAACGAACAAAACTTATCACATCCACGCATAACAGAAATCCAGGACTGTAAACCATCCTCTCTAAATGGAATGATATCATCGTAGGTTTCGGTTCTGGATAATCGTACACCTATTCCCTTTCCACCACTAAACGCAACATCAATTAATTCAGGAAGTCTTCTGTATTCATCAGGACCAACTATCAAATCTGCAATTTTTTTTTCTTCAATCAGATTTATTCTTAGTCTTTCCGCCATACAGCCAAGAATGCCAATTATCAAATTAGGTTTTATTACTTTCAGGTTTTTGAAACTTCCAAGTCTCCCATATATTCTCTTCTCGGCATTTTCTCTAATACTACATGTATTTAGCAAAATAACATCTGCATTAGCAGCTTCGTTTGTCATTTCAAATCGGCTACTCTTTAAAATTCCACAGATTAATTCGGTATCAGCCACGTTCATTTGGCATCCGTATGTTTCTATATATACATTACTTTTTTTCATTGCTCATAAATAAAATTAATGTCCCAAGTTACGCAGTCATTATAATTTTATTAAACAACTCAGAATTTTGGCATAACCATTGCGTGGAATAATTCTGAAAAAAATGATAGCCAACATATTATTGGCTTTCCACAAAGGGATGGATGACTAAGACACAATACTTATCCAATTTTGACTTTACCCAGATATATTTTGTAATTATTAGTTCCAGATATAAACCTACCTGCCGGTAGGCAGCTGTTGGGGCTATTCTATTTCTTAGGAATGGCTATGCCAAATATTTATGGCGTAACATGAGCTACTAATTGACCTTTTCATCTTTGTTAACAGGCACAAAACCAAAATGCTGGTTTTGTGAAATCTCAACCGGTATTTCACCAAACCGTGCTTCAAACTTTTCAATATTATCTTTCAATGCTTTCATTAGCATTTTAGCATGTTGAGGTGTTGTAATTATCCGTGCATGAACTTTTGCTCTAGGTACACCGGGCACTACGCGCGTAAAATCAATTATGAACTCCGCCGGAGAATGGGTAATGATTGCCAGGTTTGAATAAATCCCTTCAGCTTCTTTTTCACCAAGTTCAATATTTATTTGCTGTTCCTGAGAAAGGTTATTTTGATTCATAATACTTAATTACCTTTATTTTTGATGTCTTCAAATTACGTAAAAAAAATGAATATTGATTTATTTTTCTAAAATTAAAATATCCCCCAAATATTAGATATGCCGAAATCATTTACCCTGTGAAAACCCGGGTTACCCATTACTAAATGGGATTAAAAAATGATTTCGGCACAATTATTTTAAGAATAATCTTAACTTCTAGTCATTATTTACGTAATGCATCTGCTTTATCAAATGCTTTTTGTGCTTTATCTTGAATGCCTAATGCAGTATAAACTCTTCCAACAAGTTCCCACATCGCAGCATCATCAGGTTTAAGTTGAAGTGACTTCTCAAGATACGGAAGACTAGATCTATATTTTTCCATATATACTGTATCCTGATTATCTTTTTTATCCTCATTTTCCTTAGCCAATTTAGCGCCCCATTTAACATAAGTAACGCCAAGATTGTATATTGCGTTTTGATATGCCGAATCTATTTCAATTGCTTTTATAAATTGTTCTTCAGCCTCCTGGAAATTATTATTCCCAAGGAGAAGCACGCCGTAATTATACCTATAATATTTATTGCCGGGGTCCTGATCGACACCAATTTTGAAAGCTCCAATTGCAACATCAATCTTTTGAGCGCCGATATAAGAATTTGAAAGTAATATTAAAAGTTCAGAATCATTAGGGTATAATTTTCTGCCCTCCTGCATAAGATTGATGGTTTTCTCATAGTAATCGTTAGCGCTTAAACTGTCATTTATATTGTGTGAGTTTCCATATTGGCTTCTAAATTTTATAGCTTTATTATAGTAAATTTCACCAAGATATTTGTAACCATCAATAGTTTTTTCTTTATGAATTAAAGACTGCAATGGCTCAACTGCTTCATCATATTTTTGCTCTGTCATATAAACAAAAGCTAGGTTTTTAAATGTATCTGCAGAGTCTGGTTCTATAGCAACTGCATTTTTAAATGCTACAATAGATTTATCAAAAAAGATTTGAGAGCTGTCTTTATCTTTTGAAGTCGAGCCTTTTTGGAAATTTACTACCCCCTGGTTAAATGACTGAGCCCAGTAATATTTCTTTGAAGCATTAATATCTTTTTCAAATTGTTTGCTTATTACAAGAGATTTATTAAAAGCAGATACCAAAGTATCAAAATTACCAAGTTCACCGCTAACATATCCTAAAAGATAATATCCTTCGTCACTCTGGGGATTCTTTTCAACTTCTCTTTTAAGAGATTCCAAAGCTTTAGGGTAATTCTTTTGTTGTATATATAACTTTGCACTTGTTAATTCGGTCGAAGCACATTGGAAACCGGTAACAGCTAGACCGGTTAACAAAATTAATGTAATAAATAGTTTTGAACGATGCATTATTTCTCCAATATAAATACTTAATTTTAGCTTTAAAGTTAGTATATTAAGCATGTATAGTCAAGATTGAACATATTAAATTATCAATACTATTAAAATACTTCTATTTTTAGAGAAAAATAACTATTCTGTTGAAGCATTAAAATAATTTCCACGTTTTAAAAAACATCCCCTTAGTATAATTTAGAAATAATGATAATTATTTTGGGACAATATGATTGAAAATATTTACTTATATTTTTTTATATTTACAATCCTGAAAAGAGAGAAATAATATGGATTTATTAGAACGATTAAAAAAAATAAAAGATAAATACGAAAGGATTAATCAACAGCTTGCTGACCCTGCGTTTACGAATGAACGTGATAAGATAGTCAGCTTAAGCCGTGAAAGAAGCGAACTAGAAGATATAATTCAGGCTTATGAAAAATATTGCAGCGTGTTGAATAATATTGGCGGTAATAAAGAGATTATTAATTCTGGAATAGATAAAGATTTGTCAGAACTCGCAGCAATAGAAATTAAAGAGCTAGAAGTCCAAAAGGAGAACCTAGAAGATAAAATTAAATATTTGCTTCTGCCCAAAGATCCAGATGACAATAAAAACGTTATTATGGAAATACGCGCCGGTACAGGCGGCGAAGAAGCTGCTTTGTTTGCCGGTGATTTATTCAGAATGTATTGCAGGTATGCGGAAATAAAAGGCTTTAGAATTGAACTGATTGATATTAACGATACGGGACGCGGCGGAATAAAAGAAGCTGTTTTCTCCGTAAGCGGTAATAACGTTTTCAGCGAATTAAAATTTGAGAGCGGTGTTCACAGAGTTCAGAGAGTGCCTGAAACTGAAGCAAATGGAAGGGTACATACATCTGCCGCTTCGGTAGCAGTTCTTCCTGAAGTTGAAGATGTACAGATAGAAATAAATCCCAATGACATTCGTATAGACATTTTCAGATCTGGTGGTGCAGGCGGACAGAACGTAAATAAAGTTGAAACTGCCGTCCGCATTACTCACATTCCCACAGGTATCGTCGTTCAATGTCAAGATGAAAGATCTCAGCTTAAAAACAGACAGAAAGCAATGAAAGTTTTGCGGGCAAGATTATATGACGCAAAAACAAAGGAACAGAATGCAGAAATTTCCGCCCAAAGAAAAACGATGGTAAAAAGCGGTGATAGAAGCGATAAAATACGAACATATAATTATCCCCAGAACAGGGTTACAGACCACAGAATTGGTTTAACTCTTTATAATCTTTCAAATATTATTGAAGGTGATATGTCGGAATTAATTGGACAATCAAAACTTGCAGATCGAACAGAAAAACTTCAGGCGAGTTCAGAAGTCTGACAATATTACGTTGCCTTGATAACAATAAGGCTGACATCGTCTTCAAATTTTTCTTTTGTAAAATCTGTAAAAACTTTTTTAATTACTTCAATAAAATCATTTCCAGGTTCAATATTAGCAATTACATCTTTCAATCTATCCAGCCCAAATTGAACTCCGCTTGAATTCCGAGATTCAATTATTCCGTCAGTAACAAGGATAATAGAATCATTCTGATTCATTTTCAATGTAATATCTTCATAATTACCGTGTTCTGCAAACCCAAGAAGTAAGCCTTTAGATTTAATAGCATCTGTTGTGCCTGAAGAAAAATTCCTAAAAATCATAGGTAAATCGCCTGCGCCTGCATATTTTGCAATTTTTGTCTTTTTATTTATGGTAATAATAGAAAGAGTTGTAAAGACTTCGGAAACTTTCGCATCTTGATAAACAGACTTATTTACTTGCTGGAGTATCAGGCTTGGAGAAAACTCATTTATAGTTTGAAGTGCTACCCTTAAAGCACTTCTAACATAACCTGCATATGCAAAAGCAAAATACCACGCTCCCCATTTCTTGCCCATAACATCTCCCAGTACCACAGCAATATTATCATCATCAAGCAGAAAGTAGTCTATAAAATCACCACCGGGAATTCCATGAAATGGAATGTGCCAATGCCTAATATCAAAACCTAGAAATTCAGGAGAATTATCTGGCACAACCTTTACTCGCAGCGAATCCGCTGCCTGATGAAGTTCCGTAACTATTTTCTGTCTTTCTTTTCCCAGGCTTTTAATAATAGCACTTACTTTTGCGACAACAACACGCGGTCCTGCGGTTTTTAACACATATTCGGCGATACCAAGATCGTAGCCATCAAGAATGTCTTTTTCTTCTCCCCTAGAAGTCAAGAATACAAAAGGGACTGATCTTAAATTACTATCTGATAAAATCATACGCCTGAATTGGAAACCGTCTATATTAGGCATCATGATATCTGAAATAATTATATCCGGTTGAATAGATTTTGCAAGTTTTAATCCATTTTCAGCATTTGTCGCTATTTCACATTCGAAGCCTGCTTTAGATAAATTATATTGGAAAAGCTTGGCAAGCGACTGATCGTCATCCACAAGAAGTATTTTTGCAATTTGCTGTGAAAAAGATTGTTCAAGATTTTTTTTAACGCCGTAAACTTTATAAATTTCTGTTCTCCTTATTAAAGCCTGCACTTTTAAGATCAGTTCATTAACGTCAAAAGGTTTTGTAATTATATCATCCCCGCCTACTTCAAGCGCTTTTGATTTATCTTTCATGCTTGTCTTTGCCGTAACAAATACAAATGGCAAGGCACGAAAATTCTCATTTTCCCTGACTTTCTTACAGAAATCAAAACCGTCCATCTCATCCATTGTTACATCGCACAAAACCAGGTCAATTTTATTATTGTTCAAAAGATCAAAAGCCTGGGAAGGTCCGGAAGCTTCGTAAACATTATAATCGTTATGCTTTAATTGATGATTTAAAAGCTTCCTGATGATAATATCATCATCAATAATTAAAATGGATTTCTTTTCATTGTTTATCATATATTTATCAAGAGCCTGTAGTTTTTCTCAGGTATTATTTCCCTGAAAAAATTAAGGATATTGTATTATGAAAAATTTATAAGTTAATTCAATTTCAATATTTTTTCCGGGAAAGATATTAATTTGAACGAATTAAGAAAGAGTTAAAAACATTCAAATAATTGAAAATCTTATTAAATCTTATTGAGCATTAAAACTTTTTAGTGCCTCTTCTTTTGTTTTGAAAGCTTCAAAAACTCTATACATCCTAGTTAATTCAAACATTGAATGAACCGCCGGTTGAAAGCCAACAAGCCTTAAATCGCCCCCTAAATTAGTAATTTTCTTTAATGAAACTACTAAGGCTCCCAGAAATGTCGAATCAATAAATTCACATTCATTCAAATCAACAACAATTTTTCTTGCGCCCATTTCAATATCCTGAACGAGTGTTTGCTTAAATTCTTCAGCTTCTTTAAGCGTTGCTCTAGTTAAATTAACTACTTCTACAACTACGTCAGCATATTTTTCTTTTGTAAAATCCATATAACATCTCTAAAAGAATTATTTCAAAATAATTTTGTTTACTCATAAGAACGGTTTTCTATATTATACTTTTCCATAAGCCTGTATATAGTTGCCCTTCCCAACTGAAGCTTTTTAGCGGCTTCAACAATATTGCCGTTAGTAATCTTCAAAGCATGCCTAATAGATTCTTCCTTCAATTTTTCAAATGGAATAATTGTAGCATCGCTGAAAAGAGGACCATTTAAATCAGCATCTCCAATAGGCTCTGCCGCCCGAACCTGTGATGGAAGATCATCTACATCTATTATATCTTTTTCACATATAATTAGACATCTTTCTATCATATTTTCCATTTCTCTTATGTTGCCGGGCCAGTTGTATTCATATATTAGCTTAACAGTCTTTTTGGAAAAGCCTTTTACATTTTTCCCTAATTTTTTATTAAAAGTATCAAGGAAATGCTGTGCAAGTACAAGAATATCTCCTCTTCTCAATCTAAGAGGGGGGATGGAAATAGGGAAAGAGTTAAGCCTGTAGTACAAATCTTCTCTAAATTCTTTTTTCTCAACAGCGAGTTTTAAATCGCGGTTGGTTGCAGAAATTATTCTAACATCTGTTTTAATAAGTTCAGTACCGCCGACTCTTTCAAACTCTCTTTCCTGGATTACGCGCAATAGCTTTGCTTGTAAAAGCATTTCCAGCTCACCTACCTCATCAAGAAATATAGTGCCACCGTTAGCAAGTTCAAATTTCCCAAGTTTTCTTTGGTGGGCGCCTGTAAAAGAACCTTTTTCGTGTCCAAAAAGCTCACTTTCCAGAAGCTCACGAGGAATTGATGCACAATTTACAACAATAAAAGGCTTATCTTTCCTTTTTCCATTATAATGAATAGCTCGGGCAATTAATTCTTTACCGGTTCCACTTTCGCCGTAAATTAAAACTGTTATTTCATTATTCAGCACCTTAGTAACCAGCTTAAATACATCCTGCATTCTGCCATCGGCAGTAATCATATTATCAAAGCTGTATTCTTTCTTAACGTTTTCCTTAAGATTTTCAAGTTCACGGGTAAGGTCATAGCTTTTAATTGCATTTTTAATCGCCGGTTCCATGCGCTGGATATCAATAGGTTTGGGAAAATAATCAAATGCACCTATCCTGATAGCGTCAACAGCGACTTCGATGCTACCTTGTGCGGAGAGCATAATCACCGGCAGATTTTCATCTAATTGCTTTACTCTTTTTAAAACCTCAATTCCATTCATGCAGGGAAGCATAATATCAAGCAATATAAGATCGGGCTTAGCATTTAATCTTCTTAAAACATCTTCGCCATTTGAGAAAACCTCAACGTCATATTTCCATTTATCTTTTACCCAATAAGTAAGCAATTTAGAAATAGCTTGTTCATCATCAACGATAAAGACTAATTTGTTCACGATGCTCCTTCTCGGTTGTTAAACTTTAGAATCTTTCGGCAATTTAAGGATAACTGTAGTTCCTTTATTCACTTCACTTTGAATAGTAATAAAACCTTTGTGCAAATCTACAATTTGTTTAACAAATACTAAGCCAAGCCCGGTGCCCGGAATTTCGGTACCAGGCCTACTAACACGATAGAACTTCTGAAATATATACGGAAGATCTTTTTCCGGAATACCTACTCCGGTATCCGATATTGTAATTTCAAGTTCTTTATACAAACTAAGTGCAGAGATAATTATACGTCCTTTATGCGGCGTAAATTTAATAGCGTTATTCAATAAATTATTAAGCGATTTCGATATTTTTTCTTTATCGCCCTTAATGATAGCAGGCTCCGCGGGAATATCCTTTGTTAATATTATTTCCTTTTTCTCGAGAGCTTTTTTGTTAGACTCAATAACTTCTTCCAAAAGGCTAATTGAATCAAAATCACTTTCATTAAGCTCAACCTGGCCGCCTTCAAGCCGGGAGATGTCAAGCATCTCGTTAATTAATTTTGCTAAACGTTTACCTTCATT
>CAZUCY010000125.1:0-10546 GCA_964618785.1 uncultured Ignavibacteriaceae bacterium
CCAATTTATCTTTATCCCATATTTTAGCATCTTTCCCGAATTCACGTTTCCAAATCTCTATAGTAGGCGGTCCGCAGACATCGTGAGTCATCAGGATATCAACATTGAGCCAGATATTTTCTCCAGGCTCAACCCCTTTTCTTCCGGAAGATTTTGATAAAATTTTTTCCGTTATTGTCATAAACATTTTAATTTCCTTTATATTACTTCAAAACTTCTGATAATGAATGATTTAATGTTTCGTCGTTCTCTTTTGATTCCAAATAAGATTGCTGTTGATTTAAAGCCTGAATATAAGCTTTAGCGCTGGCTTCAATAACATCGGTAGCAATTCTTCTACCAGTAAACGATTTATCGTTTTCACGTATCCTCACAATTACTTCGCCCATTGCCTGCCTCCCTGAGGTGATTGAGCGAACATTGTACGATTCCAAGCTGGGTTTCAAATTTAAAGCGCGTTCAATTGCATTAAAGCACGCATCCACAGCTCCGTCACCGGTTGCAGATTCCTGTATAAAATTCTCTCCAACTTTTATTTTTACAGTAGCTGTCGGAATAGCGTTTGTGCCCATGTTTACATGGATATAATCAAGTTGATAGCGCTCTTTCTTTATATCCAAAATCTGATCACCCATTAGAACTCTTAAATCATCGTCGAATACTTCTTTCTTCTTATCAGCAAGTTCAAGAAACTTGTCATAAATCGATTGAAGTTCACCTTCATTTATTTTATATCCTAATTCATGTAAACGTGATTTTAATCCGTGCCTGCCGGAATGTCTTCCGAGAATAATTTTTGTTTTATTAACACCTACGCTGGCAGGTGTCATTATTTCATAAGTCTGTCTGTTTTTAAGCACGCCGTCTTGATGTATGCCGGATTCATGAGCAAAAGCATTTTCGCCGACAATTGCTTTGTTTGGCTGGACAATCATACCCGTAAATGAAGATACCATTTTGCTTGTGTTATAAATTTCTTCTGAATTTATGTTTGTATAGTACTCACAAATATCTTTGCGTACCTTAAGAGCCATAACTATTTCTTCAAGAGACGCATTGCCTGCCCTTTCACCAATTCCGTTGATAGTACACTCAACTTGCCTTGCGCCGTTCTCAACTCCGCTAAGTGAGTTAGCAACCGCAAGCCCCAGATCATCATGGCAGTGCACGCTTATTATTGCTTTATCAATATTCTTAACCCGTTGTCTTAATTCGGCAATCTTAGCGCCGAATTCTTTAGGGAAAGTATACCCGGTTGTATCGGGAATATTAACTGTTGTTGCGCCCGCCTCGATTGCTGCTTCAATTACTTCGGCAAGATACCCTATATCCGTTCTGCCAGCGTCTTCTGCAGAGAACTCCACGTCTTTTGTAAAAGTTTTGGCGTAAGCAACAGAGTCGCATGCCATCTTCAAAATGGTCCTGCGTTTTTCTTCCAAATTTTTCCCATAACGTTCGTCGCCAAATTTACCCATTATGTGTATATCGGAAGTGCAGAGAAAAGTATGTATTCTGAAGCGCTTTGCATTCTTAAGCGCATCATACGCAGATTTAATGTCAATTTCCTTTGTACGTGCAAGTCCCGCAATAACAGCATCTATCTCGCCTGCAATTCTCTGCACAGCTTCAAACTGGGCAGGTGAAGAGACAGGAAATCCGGCTTCGATAACATCAACCCGGAGTTTTTCCATTTGTCTGGCAATTTCAATTTTTTCAAACACATTTAAAGAAGCTCCGGGCGATTGTTCGCCGTCTCTTAAAGTAGTGTCAAATATTGTTACTTTATTATTCACTTTGTTACCTTTCTTATAATTCAAAAGCCTGCCTGCCGATAGGCAGAATTTAGCTTGAATGATGAAAAAATTCATTTTAAAGTTTAACTTTTATAAAGTAAATACTCCTGATACATGTTCATCATATAATTTGTTAAAATTTTCAATTACAGCATCTTTAACCTGGGCAGTAGAAGCCAAAATAGAATTTGGTGAATATATATCGGCAGTTCTATAACCCATATTTAATGTCTTTTCAATTGCTGTCTCAATCAATTTAGCAGCATCGTACATCTGAAAAGAATATGCAAACATCATTGCTGCCGAAGAAATAGCAGCAATTGGATTAGCTTTTCCCTGACCTGCAATATCCGGTGCACTTCCGTGAACCGGTTCATACAAAGCATATTTGTCTCCAAGACTTGCAGAAGGAAGCATTCCGAGGCTTCCTGTAATCATAGCAGCTATATCGCTTAATATATCTCCAAAAAGATTTTGAGTAAGAATAACATCGAATTGCTTAGGGTCGCGTACTATCTGCATCGCGGCATTATCAACATACATATCACAAAGCGTTATATCCTGATAATCCTTATGGACTTCATGCACAACTTTACGCCAAAACTGAGAGCAGTCAAGCACATTAGCTTTATCAACCGAAGTTACCCGTTTGCTTCTTATGCGTGCAACTTCAAAAGCGCTTTTTGCAATCCGTTCAACTTCATACCTATGATAGATCATCGTATTCCAGCCTTTTTCTTCGTCAAAGCCGCGCGGTTCACCAAAGTAAACATCACCCGTAAGTTCGCGGAATATCATAAGGTCCGTGCCTTTTAATATTTCCGGTTTAAGCGAAGATGAGGACAAAAGCGATGAATACACTTTAGCCGGCCGGATGTTTGTAAAAAGTCCTAGAGATTTACGCAGCTTGAGCAAAGCGGCTTCCGGTTTCAGGTTCTGCGGAAGTGTTTCCCATTGATACCCGCCGACTGCGCCGAGAAGAACAGCATCCGAATCATAACATGCGCTTAATATTTCTTCCGTGATAGGCGCGCCATTTTTTTCGTATGAGCATCCTCCTATAAGCTGTTCAGTAAAAGCAAGAGTAACATTGAATTTTTCCGCAACCGCTTTTATAACATCAACTGCTGCGCTCACTACTTCCGGGCCAATCCCGTCTCCCGGCAGTAATGTTATCTTCAGATTCATACACCGACCTCTTCTTTGGCATTCTTTTTAAACAGCCAGCTCATCATGCCCCGCAAGTTAGCGCCAACTTTCTCAATCAGATGTTCACTGTTTTCCTTACGAAGCTTATTCATTAGCGGTTGACCATTCTTATATTCAGTCAGCCATTCATTTGCAAACTGACCATTTTGGATTTCTTCTAAAATCTTTTTCATCTCTTTACGGGTTTCATCCGTTATCAAACGTGTACCGCGGGTCATTCCTCCATATTCAGCTGTATCGCTTACAGAATAATACATTCTTGAAATCCCTCCTTCATAATAAAGGTCTACAATCAGCTTCATCTCGTGCATGCACTCAAAGTATGCTAATTCAGGAGGATAACCTGCATTAACTAATGTTTCAAAACCGGCTTTTATTAATTCTGCCGAACCGCCGCAAAGAATTGCCTGCTCGCCGAATAAATCTGTTTCAGTTTCATTCTTGAAATTTGTCTCAATTACACCCGCTTTTGTACCGCCGATCCCTTTTGCCCATGCAAGCGCTAGTTCTTTAGTTTTTCCGTCGGCATCCTGATGTATTGCAATCAAACATGGTACTCCTGCGCCTTCTAAATATGTCCTTCTTACAAGATGTCCCGGACTTTTAGGAGCAATCATCATAACATTAACATCTTCAGGAGGAACTATTTGCTTATAATGAATGTTAAAGCCGTGTGCAAAAGCAAGAGTGTTACCGGCTTTTAAATGTGAAGCAATATCTTTATCATAAACTGCTTTTTGATCTTGATCCGGTAGAAGTATCATAATAACATCTGCCCATTCGGAAGCTTCCGGAACGGTTTTAACGGCTAATCCTGCTGCTTCAGCTAAAGCCCATCTTTTGCTCTCACGGCGGAGTCCGACACAAACATTGCACCCGCTCTCTTTTAAATTGAGCGCATGTGCGTGCCCCTGACTGCCGAATCCAAGCACCGCAATATTTTTTCCTAATAAATAATCCAGCGATGCATCGCTATCATAATAAACTTTCATTTCTTTTTTCCTTTATTATTGAGTTACTAAATTTTTCTCGGAGTTTAACTGTTCGCCTCTTTTTAAAGCAACAGTACCCGAGCGAGCCATTTCTTTAATTCCAAAAGGCTCAAATACATTAATAACAGCATCTATCTTTTGAGGAGGACCTGTAATCTCCAGCATGATGGTTTTGTTATTAATGTCAACAACGTTTCCCCTAAAAATATCACAAATACTTATTAATTCTGCGCGCGTTCCTTTCTGATAGTAGACGGTGATAAGCGCAAGTTCTCTTTCAACTCTTGTCTGCCCGGTTAAATCAATAACTTTAATTGTATCAATTAATCTATTTAACTGCTTAACAACCTGTTCCATTATTTTGTCATCGCCTTCGGTCACAATAGTCATACGTGACACTTCCGGTGTCTCTGTCTCTCCGATGGATATGCTATGAATATTAAAACCTTTACCGCTAAACATAGTAGCTACACGGTTGAAAGCTCCGAATTGATTCTCCACCAGAACCGTTATTGTGTGTTTCATGCTATATCATCTCCTTTGGATCTAATCTTTTCGTCATTATTTCATTTATTGTAGCGCCGGAAGGAATTATGGGAAATACCATATCTTCTTTAACAACTTTAAATTCGACTAACACAGGACCGTCTTTTATTTCAAATACTTCATCAAGAATATCATCCACCTGTTTGGGAGAATTTGTGGAAAATGTTTTTAAACCGAAAGCTTCGCCGAGTTTTACAAAATTAGGATTGCTTTCGGAAAGATCGGTAAAGCTGTATTTTTCCTGGTGGAATAATTCCTGCCATTGCCTTACCATTCCAAGGAAGCTGTTATTAATGATGAAGAATTTAATGGGGAGTTTATTATAAGCTGCAGTAGCAAGTTCCTGCATATTCATCTGGAAACCACCGTCGCCGCTTATTGAAATAATAGGTCTGTCCTTTATACCGAAAGCAGCGCCGATAGAAGCCGGTACGGAAAATCCCATTGTTCCCAATCCTCCGCTTGTAATATGAGAGCGGGGGTTATTAAATTTATAATGCTGGGCTGTCCACATTTGATGTTGTCCTACATCAGTAACAATAACAGCATTTCCTTTAGTCTTTTCGGAAATCCTTTCTATAATATATTCGGTTCTCAGCTTGCCGTCGTCCTTTTCATAATAAAGAGGGCATTGCGCTTTCCATTTATTTATCTGCTCCCACCAATTACTTAGGTTGGAAGGTTCGTTCAATTCTGACGCGAGTTCTGCAAGAACATGCTTTACATCTCCCACAATAGGAAGATCAACAACAACATTTTTATCAATACAGGTTGGATCAATGTCTACATGAATTTTATAAGCGTTTGGCGCAAATGAATCAACTTTGCCTGTAACGCGGTCATCAAAGCGGGCGCCAAGTGAAACCAGGACATCGCAGTTATTTACAGCCTGATTGGCATAATATGTTCCGTGCATTCCCAACATCCCGAGTGATTGATTATCGTTTCCGGGGAAAGCGCCTAAACCCTGAAGCGTCATTGTTACAGGGAAATTATTCTCTTTTGCAAAAAGTCTTAATTCGCGTTCGCCATTGGACATTATTACTCCACCGCCAACATATAAAAGCGGCTTTTTTGCATTCTTGATTATTTCGGCAGCTTTTTTTATTTGATTCTGGTGACCAAGAAAATTAGGCTTGTAACCGCGAAGTTCAACCTTTTCAGGGTACTCAAATTCGCAAACAGAAGCTACAACATCTTTAGGAAGATCAACGAGTACAGGACCCGGTCTGCCGGTTGATGCAATATAGAAAGCCTTCCTTATCGTTGTGGCAAGTTCCTTTACATCTCTTACAAGAAAACTATGTTTTGTTATAGGTCTTGTAATACCTACAATATCCGCTTCCTGAAATGCATCGTTTCCAATTAGTTGAGTGGCAACCTGTCCCGAAAAAACAACAATCGGCACGGAATCCATATAAGCATCGGCAATTCCTGTTACGGTATTTGTTGCGCCGGGACCGGACGTGACCAAAACAACGCCAACTTTACCCGTAGCTTTTGCATAACCTTCCGCCATGTGTGTAGCACCCTGTTCATGCCTGACAAGAATGTGTTTTAGAAAGTCCACATCATATAGTCTTTCATACAATTTTAGTACGGCGCCGCCAGGGTAACCGAACACATATTCAACTTTTTCCCGTTTTAAACATTCAAAAAATATATCTGCACCTGTCCATGCCGTTTGGGAAGTTCTCATGAATAACCCTTTCTATTATTTTCTATTATCTAATATCTAAGATTAAAAAACAATACTTATTCTTATTTCCATAAATTTATTTTCACTAAAAAATTTTTTACCTGAGGCTTACTAAAACGTAGCTCAACTTGCCGAGTTGACCCTTATTATGGATCAATATTGACTAAAATTAAAATATTAACACTGCTTTATCATTCAATAATTACTTTTTAGTCAGCCTCACACCAGTATAACAACCTGTTTGCCGGCAGACGGGTAAGCCTGCCGGCAAAGTCTGGCTATAATAGGGCTTTGTTAAGCCTTGCATCTAAGTTTAAGATAAAAACCACAGGGAAGTTATTATCTTAAGTTTAGATGCTGCTTAGAATCAGCCTGCCGATAAATGGCACTAATAAAATATTAAAAAAATTAAGAGCTATAATGCAGAACCGGGTGAGATGTTGTTTTGTAACAACATTTTTGGTGAGAGCGGAACAATTTATGCGGCTTCTTATGGAAGTCATACAAAAGTAGTTGAATTTGCTTTCAGATCTCACAACAGTCTCTGACAGATTAAATTAATCTTCAGATATAATCTATGGATTCGGTCAATCCCGAATCTTATTTTTTATTTTGTTTTGCTTTTTGTTTGATTTGGGATTGACCATTAAATATTAGCCTAGAATACCTAGCACGCTAATAATAATAGAAATCCCTAGAATGACATCTAAAGAAAGGTTGATTGATTTTATTACTACAACACTACGGCTGCTGCGCATTTTGGCAGCATTTGAAATGGGGGTAATATTTCTTTTCGTGTTGTACATTTTTTTTTAATTTCAGGTTATAAGATAACCTCTGAAAATTATTTTGTCAAGTTAATTAGTAATATTCATCAGAAAAAAATAATGGATTAATAATTTTTTAACCTAAAAAGTAATTTATTCTACTTAAATAGAATAATTATTCATATTTTGATCTTTAATCACTAAATCTTCAATTATTGTAAATTATCGAATAATTAAGGCAATACTTTAGTATTTTCCAGGTAAGTTCATATTGCAAGAAATAAAGGATACTATTGTTGGAATTATTTAATTCAGCAAATAAACAGGAATAGGTCAAATTTTTTTTAGCTTTTGAACTTTTTCCTTTGTACTTGAATTTAATTAAAGTTGAATTATTCAAGGGAAATATTGATATTTAGTTATTCAGATTAAGAAGAGTTTCTTAAATACGCTTTTCTATTGCTCTATTCGATTTACAGGTAAAATTATTAATTTTTATTTGAATTTTACCGGCAGATGAAAACAAATTTAATAGAGGATAAAATGAAAAGGTTAATATTTTTTTTATTCTTTTCTGTACTAACCGGCTGTTCTCTTTTTCAGCAAGTCACAGAAAATAATTTTGCTCCACAACTGCTTATTCTTTACCCCCTCCCTACCCTAACACCGGCAATCGCCAGACTAAATTTAAGAATAGAAATGGATTTGCTTATTTTAGAAGACGGATCGGTTGGGCAAGTACATTTTATAAATGGCAGCGGCAACAAAGAATGGGATTCTCTTGCAGCGGAAGCGATATTAAAATGGAAATATTCCCCAGCTCACGTCGATCACCATTCTGTTAAAATATGGCTGCGCCAGGTTGCAATTGTGGAGTACCAAGCTCCTAAATATTTAGTCCTTTCCGAAATTCTTTGTGCGACACTTGGGGAAGCTGATTCAATTTATGCAGCATTAGAGAACGGTAAAGATTTTAGCAAGCTTGCAGCAATGCAAATGGCTTTGCCTAATCATGATAAGAACGGAGACTTAGGCAAGATTGATATTCGCCTATATCCTGAACGTATCCGTTCAGAACTTGATTCTCTGGGTAGGGATCAATATACAAAACCTCTTAAATACGGCGATAATTATGTTATTTTTATGAGGAAATAATCATTTGAAATAATGTAATTTCTTAAACCACACATCAGAATATTTCAACTTTCGTGCAAAATAGATAGAATTTTCTTTTTTTTGTTTTATTTTGACGCTTAATTTTAGAATCATTGTCATTTGCAAGGAAAAGTTATGAAAAAGAATTTTAAGTTTATTTTATTATCCGGAATATTATTATTTATTCTTACCAACCTTACATTTTCACAGCAAAAATTTTACATTGACTTAAACGATAGGTCGACAAATGTTTTTACAGTAACATTAGTACCGGATAAATTGACAGAAAAAAACAATATTTACCAGTTTGCCGCAACAGCGCCGGGGACCTATCAAACTATGAATATCGGGAAGTACGTAAAATCTTTCAAAGCTTTTGACGGCAATGGAAATGAAATTGACACAAAACATATTTCTATAAACCAATGGTCCTTAAGCTCTCCACAAAAAATAAAGAAGATTGTTTACCAGGTTGCCGATACATGGAATACCACAGTAGACAGCAATTTTATCTACCAAATGTCCGGTTCAACTATTGAGAAAAACGACGTTTTGATAAATGGGCAATGCGTGTTCGGGTATTTTGATGAAATGCAGTCATACCCGATAAAAGTTAAGATTGATTACCCGAAAGACTGGCTGCTCGGTACTGCACTGCCTCGGGATAAAGACGGTTATTACGATGCAGATACTTATGATAAAATTGTTGATTCCCCGATTCTTCTTGGAAAATTAACAAAAGCTTCTATAGATATAGGCAGTACGACAATTGATGTTTACACATATTCTGCTACAGATATGATTAAATCTGCCGATATAATAAACATGTTAAAAAATATTTTAAATGCTGAAAATGATTTCATGGAAGGTCTTCCGGTAAATCATTACACTTTTTTATTTCACTTTGAGAGCATCGGGGCGGGCGCATGGGAACATTCCTACAGTTCCGAGTATGTATTCCCGGAAGCACCTTTGACAGAGAACTTTCGTGAAGAAATAAAAGATATTGTTGCCCATGAATTTTTTCACATTCTTACTCCTTTAAATATTCACAGCGAGTTGGTTGAAAAATTTAATTTTGTTAAGCCGGTTATGTCCCGGCACCTATGGTTTTATGAAGGCGTTACCGAATGGGCTGCCCATATACTTGAACTGCGGGATACTCTAATCACCTTGCAGCAGTATCTTGATGTACTTAAAGATAAGTTGTTTGCAAATGATTCTTATAAGCAGGATTTGAGCTTAACAGATCTGGGCGTTCATTGTACGGAGATGCAGGATCAATATCCTAATATCTATATGAAAGGTGCATTAGTAGCCGGATTGCTCGATATAAGACTGCTTGAACTTTCACATGGTAAAAAAGGATTGCGGGAAGTTATTCATGAACTTTCAAAAATTTACGGGCCTAAAAAATCATTCAGCGAACAAAATTTCTTTGATGATTTTATTAAACTTACATATCCTGAAATTACAGATTTCTTCGATAAATACATAAAACATGCAGATAAGCTTCCGCTTAAAGAGTATTACAACCGGCTTGGCATTGATTATACAGAAATAGCGGGTTTTGATTCGACTAAAGTTTCATTAGGTGTGCAAGTTCGTTTTAATAAAGATAGTAAGTTAGTTATAGAATGTGTTCTAGATACATCGCCAAATTTCGGTGTTTTCCAACCAGGCGATATATTAGCAAAATATGATGGAAAAGATATTACACTCGGTAATTATCAAAAAATGATTTCGAAAACGAAATCTCTGAAAGCTGGTGACGGCTTTAAAATTAACGTAGTCCGGGACGGTGAAGAAATTGAATTAAATACTAAAGTTGGCGCACAGGCAATTAAGCATGTCTTTAATATTAATCCCGGTGCAGTGCCTGAACAGATTGCATTGAGAAATGCATGGCTGAAAAATTTGTAGCCTAAAATAAAAGCTGCTAACCTTCAAGGTTTGGCTTCAACCTTGGAGTTAGTTGTCCTCTCCCACCTGTTTCTGAATCCCGGGGATGGAATAGTAACGGTTCATTTTTATTTATTCATCAAATACTTCTATAAATCCTATTTGGAATTCGATCTTGTCCTAACCCCACCGGGGTGAAATTATTGCAGAAAAAACGATTCCCCCCCCCGATACCCCTGAACCCCAGCGGGGTGACATATTAGTAGTCTAATCATTTACAAAAACAACAATCAGAGCCGCGTAGCGGTGACATGCTTAAAACATATATTCAATTTTGTCCTAACCCTGGGGGTGAAATTATTGTAGAAAAAGCGATCCCCCCGATACCCCCCTGAACCGCATCGCGGTAACATAGGATAAATAAATTTATTTATTTATCCCATGTTCCTTATTCCATTCAACGGCAATTATTCTTTGCCCGTT
>CAZUCY010000126.1:0-10544 GCA_964618785.1 uncultured Ignavibacteriaceae bacterium
TTATTGATTTTGTATACTCATCTTCATGTTCAAATTTGTTTTGATAATTCAGAGGAAATGCAATTAAATAATTTATTTCGGTTATAAATATGCTGTATTGATTATTCAGGCTGTCAAGAATTGAAATCTCATCTGGTGTTGAAGCAGCCAGGCGGGCTTTTTCGAACCAGGAATAAAAATCCTGTTTTGCCGTCTCAAATTGTTTGTATCCTATGCCCGAATTTTTCCCGCTAAAAATTAAAAATACACCGTTAATCTGATTATCAAGCGCCCTTACCATGTTATCTGTAGCAACAATACTGGAATAATTCTGTACAATTAAAACCCGGAATGATTCATTTAGCCGGTTGAAATTGTATAAACTCCAAATCATAACGCATATCATTATCAGGATTACAACAATGTACCCTGTTAATATTTTAGCGCGCAGTGTTGTGAAAAGCGTTCTGAACATTTTTAATGTTTCTATTCCTTCTATTTAATTAAATTTTTCATCTGTGATAAATAATTAAAATTTAAAGCAAAAACAAAACTAAAATTGGGTGAAGTATCCTGAAATTAAAATTAACGGAAAGTGTATGAACGCCCATCGGGACTGGCGGGGTCTACAGGATTAAAAGATTTTCAGGGTTATAAGAGATTGTCTGAATAAGGCTTTACGGGCTTAAATGATTCCCTTGATTATAATAATGGATTAAAATCCTGTTAATCCTAAAATCCGTTTAATCCTGGTTCAAAAGGATTAATTAAATTCGCTGCTAATGACGGCTAATTCATTTACAGCTTTAATTTTTTTATAATAATTGATTGCATTGTTAAAGAAAAGCTTACATTCATCAGTCCTGCCTGTCTCTTTGTAAAGTCTTCCGATTTCAATCGTAGTTTCTGCAGTGTTAAGTTCATTTTGAAGTTCTTTATTTAAACAGAGGCTTGTTAACAAATAGCTTTCAGCCTGATCATAAGATTTTAATTTTCTTTGTATAATTCCTTTTGTCTTATAAATATCTGCAATTGATAGTTTATCATTTGTCTTGCTGCATAATTCCATGGCTTTATCGGCGAATGCTTCGGCTAAGTAAAAATCATTTTGCAGGGCATAAATATATGCTTTGCTTAAATATGCAAGCCTTAAGGAAGGAATATTTCCGCACTGCATAGAAAATAAAATGCTTTTATCAAATTCCCGTATTGCAGGTTTCAGGTTGTTTTTTTTTATTAAAACGGGATTCAGCAAATGTAATAAGTAAATCAACCTGAAGATTGATTTCTAAATAATCATCAATTTCCAGATTGATTTGTTGCTTTTCGATATTGCCTGCAGCTCTTTTTTCTGAAGGAGTTTGCTTACTGCTTAAGTTTATTCTTGAGAATTCTTTTATTTGCTTTTTATTAAAGAAATTTTCTAAAACACTTTCAAAAAGCTGTTTAATATTTTGTACCAGTCCTCCCACCTTAATACCCGAAATCTTTAAGAACGATATTACGCTGATAAATATTTAATTATCTCACATATTTATCATCCATTTTAATGAGCAAAAGCATATCTTGAAAAATGGTCGATTTCGGCGCCGATAACGGTTAATATTCCGCTTTTCAAATCAACAATAATACCGGCATTTGGAATAGGAGTATAATTACCGCTGCCGTCAACGTAATAAAAACCAACGTTTGAATTTTTGACGCCCATTTTCTTTAAATCTATTCCTGAGAACGAAAGTGTTAAATACAAAGATTTATTAAATATCATTGACGGTGAGAAGTCCAATCCGGCATAGGTGTTATCACAAGCCATGGTAATAGTTTGGCTGCCGTCGAAGGCTCCTCCCGGCACAATAAGAGTGGCTGATGCAAAAATTTTGTTCCCGTTTATATCGGTATAATTACCGTTAAGGAATAGTATGTCGCCTATAGCTCCATTAATATTATCAGTGACTGTTAAGCTGGAAGCTGATTCAATGCTTAAGTCTGATTTAGTGCCTGAGACTGATTTAGCCGGCAGTTGAATCATCTGCTTTTGGGTGTTCACAGGCTGATTTAAATTATTTGTCGCAACATCTGTGCAGCCGAAATAGAAAAGGCTTATAGCTGCAATAAAAAGGAATATTTTATTCATGGAGTTACCTTTATTGTGAATTAAAATAGATTAATATTACCCGCATACTGCATTTTATCCTCAATGTAATATTAACTCTCGCATGAATATATTATCAATTAATGTACCATGAAGTATCTTTTGAATTCTAACTATTTTGATTGTGACGGAGAAGTGACCCGGTAATAATTACCTGATTTCGATTGTAAATATTACTTAATAATATTAGAAATTTCTTTGAACTCGTCTGTGCCGGCTGTTGTTAGAAGCTCAAATAATATTGCTTCTGTTGTTGTTATTTCAACGCCGTGAGTTCTCATCCTTTTCAATGCAAATTTGTAATCGGTCTCTTTCCTTGATGATGCAGCATCTGCGGCAACATTAACCTGGAAACCGCTTGCAAGCAGGTCTAAGGCAGTTTGTTGTACGGAGATATGGCTTTCAATACCTGCAATAACTACCTGGGAAACGTTGTTATCTATCAACCTTGTAAAAAAATGCTGAATTCCGAAACAGCTAAAACTCATCTTCTGAATTGCGCTAAGCCCTTCTAATTCTTTTAATAGTAAAGAATCAGTGGACCCGTTACTTTTGGGATATTGTTCGGTGTAAAAGATAGGAACATTCAGAATTTTGAACCCTTTAATAAGGTTTAATGAATTACCGGTTACCCGTTCCGGTTCATTCATTACGGCTAAAATATTTTCCTGTATATCAATCAGGAGAAGAGCCGCTGCTTCTCTTTTTAATATTTTTTTATTTCTTTCTAAAAGTGTTTCCATAACAGCTCCCGAAAATAAATTTACCAACATCATCCCAGTAAGGCTGGGCAAAATATTTAATAAATCGGATCCATTCCGTATTTACCGCAGGCGTACATCATCAGTAAAGAAGTAAGATCGACAAGGGCTTTTTTCTGATCCTCGGTATAAATTACTAAGTCGTATACTTCCGCGACAAAACGCATATTCTTAAGGATTTTATTCAGCTCATGAAATGTAGGCATACCGTGCCAGTTTGCAACCTGATGTACCAAAAGCTTTTCATGTCTTCTTAGAAATTCATTAAATGAGATAGTTCTTTTTGAAACCGGGGTTCTCGGGCGGCAAATATTAATAAGATCGTTAAAATAAGTATCCCACTTTTCCGCAAGTTCTTTATTGCGGTTCTGCATAACGTATTTAGCGTCTTCAAGTGAAAATTTTGCTTTAGTGGTCGGTTTAACATTTGGTGTTAACGCATAACCGTCATAGCTTAAATAGCCGGTTTCCTCATCAACGTACTTCCATCTTTTAAGCAGTTGATTTTTACTTAAAATAACAATTACTTTATCAAGACCGCTGTCCACAACAATAAATTTATTTTGCTGTTCATTTATTACTGTTAACCAATGTTCCCAGTTATCAACGCTTAAAATACAGGGTAAGCCCTGTTTTAGATGTTCGCTTAATTTTTTAATTGCTTCTTCGGGAACTTCACGCCGGAAGTACTTCATTTTGCAGTCAAAACTTTTTGCAGCTTTGGCCAAACCTATTTCATCGGTACCGTACCACCATGTGCTGCCGGCGCGTCTGCCTATTTCTTTTTCATTTTCAAACCTGCCAAGCATTACAAGAGCGTATTTTAATGCGAACGGTCCGCATTGATATTTATAAGGTTGCGGATAAAAACTCATATAATATTATTTCACCCATTGGTTGATGAGCCAGAAGCTCAATTCCCCGTGTTACTTCTCCGGGGTATTCAATTAAAAAATTGCTTAAGACTTAGTTAGTAATTTAAATAATGTACTTGATTAAAACACCAAAAAAATTTTGTCTAATAACGATTTTTCTTTATTTTTATCATATTATGAAAGAAAATTTAAAAGTTGCGGTTATTTATAACGAAGCAAACCCGGATTTTTACATAAAACAACCGGATTATTTAACCAAAGAACTGCCCTTTTCAACATATTTCGAGGTTGAGAATCTTAATCCGATGGAAGAATATGAGCTTCTTACTAACCGCCTGAATAAGATTGGCTACAATGCTTATACGCTCAATATCAAAGATGATATTGAGGTCCTTATTTCCGACCTTAAGAAACATAAGCCGGATGTAATCTTCAATTTTATTGAATTATTTAAAGATAATGCCCGTTTGGAAATGAACGTGGTCGGGCTGCTTGAACTTTTAGGTATTCCATATACAGGCGCGCCCCCCATGTCGCTTGCTAATTGTCAAAATAAAGCTCTGGCAAAGCGTATGCTGCATGCCATTGGTATAAAAACTCCAAAATTTGCAATTGTAAAAAAAGTCGAAGGTAAATATGCAAAAGGACTGAAATATCCTATTATTGTTAAACCGGCTTTTGAGGATGCAAGTGTTGGAATTGACAATGATTCTATTGTTCAGAATGAAATACAGCTAAATAACCG
Source organism: uncultured Ignavibacteriaceae bacterium (assembly GCA_964618785.1). GTDB lineage: Bacteria > Bacteroidota > Ignavibacteria > Ignavibacteriales > Ignavibacteriaceae > FEN-1297. The sequence goes on from CAZUCY010000126.1 coordinate 4,513, forward strand.
TGTTGAATATATATTGAGCAATTTCTTTCAACCTGCCCTTATTGAAGAATATATAGATGGGCGCGAGCTGAATGTATCTGTATTAGGAGGAAAAAACCCCTCAACAATGCCGATAAGTGAAATTGATTTTAAAGAAATGCCGGGTAATCTTTATAATATTGTAAGCTACCAGGCAAAATGGGACCCGCATAATGAAGCATATCATAAAACCATTCCGGTCTGTCCTGCAAAACTGACCAAAAGAGTTGAAAATAAGGCTTTTTCTATTGCACTTAAAGCATTCAACGCTATGGGGTGCAGAGATTATGCAAGGGTAGATATGCGCCTTGATAAACATAATGATTTATATACGCTTGAAGTAAACCCGAATCCCGATTTAACCGAAAGTGCGGGATTTATGCGCTCTGCTGAAGCAGCCGGTTATTCCTATGAACGTACATTAAAGACAATTATCGGCTTTGCCTGGGGAAGGCGAAAAAAAACATAAAATGCACATTTTATACTGCGGAAATAAATGGAATTAATAAAATACCTCTTCGACCTTTTTTTACATTTAGATGTACACTTAAATGAAATAATTACTCAATACGGAACTTTAACTTACGTTATTTTATTCGTAGTAATATTTTGCGAGACAGGGCTTGTAGTTACGCCTTTTCTTCCGGGTGATTCTTTAATATTTGCCGCTGCAACTTTTGCAGCCAAGGGTTCTTTTAATGTAAATTATCTTTTCCTTGTATTAGCTTCGGCGTCTTTCCTTGGCGATACAACAAATTACTGGATCGGTCATTATATCGGGCCGAAAATATTTCATAAAGAAAATGTCCGTTTTTTAAAAAAAGAATATCTTGAGCGCACTCATACCTTTTATGAAAAGTACGGAGCCAAAACAATTATATTCGCACGCTTTATACCTATAATAAGAACCTTTGCCCCGTTTGTAGCCGGTATAGGGAGTATGAAGTATTCAAAATTTGTAGTTTACATTATTATCGGAGCTGCGGCATGGGTAGCTGTATTCGCTTACGGTGGTTATTATTTCGGGAATATAGGGTTTATTAAGGACAACTTTTCAATTGTAATTATAACTGTAATTTTTATCTCCCTGCTTCCGGGGATAATCGGGTATCTCAGCAATAAGGGCAAATGAACCATCCTGTTTGAATCCGGTAAAAATGCAGGTCAGCCTTGCCAAATCGGGTCGCCGTATATCACAAATCATTAGGAATAAAAATTACTTTTTGTAAATTCCATTATTCCAAATTAAATAATAGGAAAGTACTATGAAATTAACTATCAGAACTACAATGTTTGTAATTGCAGCGCTATGCTGCATTTCATTCATTTCCGTTAAGGCACAGCAGCCGCTAAAGCAGCCGGACCTTAGCCAGAAAGCTTCCGTGACTCAAACAATAGGTTTTACAAACATTAAAATTACATATCACCGTCCATTAGTAAAGGGAAGGGTAATATGGGGCGGACTTGTCCCGTATAACAAAGTATGGCGTGCGGGCGCTGATGAAAATACCACAATCGCATTTTCTACCCCCGTTAAAATAAACGGGAATGAACTTCCGGCTGGTAAATACGGCTTGCATGCAATACCATCGGAAAATGAATGGACAATAATTTTCAGCAATGATAATGCAGCATGGGGCAGTTATTTTTATGATCAATCGCATGATGCTTTAAGAATACAGGTAAAACCTGAAGAAGCGCCGTTTAATGAAGCGCTTACTTATTCGTTCGATAACCCGGAACCTGTCTCGGTAACGGCAGCCTTGTACTGGGAAAAATTAAAAGTTCCGTTTAAAATTGAAGTTGATGTAAATAAAACTGTTGTTGAAAGTATGTCAAGAGAGTTGACCGGTCATGCCGGTTTTCAGGCATCTGCATTTTTACAAGCTGCTAATTATTGTATCGGGAATAATTATGATTTGGAACAGGGATTAAAATGGGTTGATAAATCAATCAGTATGAATAAAAATTTTGGAAATGTTTATGCTAAATCCCGGCTGCTTGAAAAAACGGGTAAAGCTGATGAAGCAAAACAACTGGAATCTGAAGCGATGCAGATTGCAACTGAAAACGATTTAAATTCACTTGGCAGCCAGCTTACATCCGAAAAAGAATATGATAAAGCCATAGAGATATTTAATGTTAACTTAAAATCTCATCCTAACTCATTACGTGCATACACGGGGCTGGCTAATATATATTCCATTACGGGTAACAAAGATTTGGCTTTGAAGAATTACGAAACAGCTAAAAATCTTGCGCAGGATCAGAATACCAAAGACGGTATTCAAAAGTCAATTGATGGTTTGAAATAAATTTATATTAAATGCGGGTCAGCTTGACAACGTGCCTGTCGGTAGGCAAGGCTGACCTGCATTACTGGGAAAATATTACGGGAACTGTTAACTGTACTTTCACCGTCATGCCGTGTAATGTTCCCGGTTCAAAACGGGTGCTTTTTACCGCTTGTATTGCGGATTGATCACAGCCGTAGCCGATTCCTTTTATAAGCGATGTTTTTTTTACGTTTCCGCGTTCATCTATAAATGCTAAAACATAAACCGTACCCTGAATGTTTTTTGCCTTAGCCTGAGGCGGATAAACGGCTTTCTCATTTATGCTTTCATTTCCTCCAACGGGTACAGGCATTTGATCTACGGCTACGTAATAAATGTCGTTAGGAATGTACAACCCTTTTTTTGCCGGACCCGAACCCGGCTGTCCGTTACCACTGCCGCCCGTGCCCGTACCGGAACCTCCGCCGGCTGCTAATCCTGAAGCAGAACCTTTACTAGTATCCCCGCCTGAAGCGCTTTTAATTTCTTTAGCAGCGGTTTTATTCTTGTCGCTTATTGTTTCTTCATTTGGTTTTACTTTGCTCTTTTCGGCAGTTTTGGACGGTTCTTTTTCCGGCTGCAAAGGAGTTTCTTCTTCACCTGCGCCTCCGGGACTGCCGGGAGAATTAGATTCCACAGTACCCCCGAACCCTATTTCTACTACCACTACTTTCGTCTCATGCGGTTTCCGGTTAAAGTAGAAAACAATAATAAAAAAAAGAATTACATGAAAAATAACCGAGATTACCGAAGAAAAGTTTTTAGCAGTGAATAATTTCATTTCTTCAGTGTTGCCATAAGCAGTTTTGAAGCGCCCGCATTTTTCAAAGCATCAAGAAGCTGTATAACATTCCCGTAAACCGCCTCTTTATCGGCTTTAACTATTACATCCCTGCTGCCTTTTTGTATAAATTCTGCCTGCAGGTATTCAGGGAGCCGGGAAATATCAACCAATTTGTTGTTTAAATAAATTTGGTTTTGACTGCTCAGGTAAACCTCAATGCTGCTGTTAAGCGTTGTCTCCGTTGATGAAGATTGCGGCAGCTTTACCATCATAGCGCCCGTAATAAGAAAGGGACTTGTTATCATAAAAATAATTAATACGACAAGAATAACATCCGTAAACGGCGTAATATTTATTTCGGAGAATTCTTTTTCTTCTAATTTATACCTTCTCATTTTTCTTTCCTGCCTCGTAAGCTTTAGCTAACCTAAGTGTTTTTTGAATTGCTTCCTCATACAGCGGCATGCTTAACTTCAGACGCTTCATAAAATAATTATAAAACATCACTGCGGGTACCGCCACTAACAAACCTGCGGCGGTGGCAATTAAAGCGTCCGCAATTCCGCTCATAACCATTGTATAATTTGAAGTGCTGTTTACAGTCAGCGCATTGAAAGACCTGATAATTCCTATTACGGTTCCGAATAAACCTATAAACGGAGAAACACTGCCAAGTGTGGCAAGTATTCCAAGCCCTTTTTCCATCTTTGCTACTTCTTTATCCAATTGGTTGAAAGCCGAAATTTCCAATTCATCTTTCGGCTCTTTGTAATTCTCCAATATATATTTTACTACATTAGCAAGGGGGCATTTTATTTTCATTACAAACCAATTCCAGGAGCTTGTCTTGCAAATAAATAAAGCTTCTTTTAATTCATTGGCATTGAGGCTGTTGTAAATATTTTCCATGAATTCTGTAATTATTTTCTCGGTAATTCCTTTGAAAACTATATACTTTTCTATAATCACTTTAACTGATAGCAAAGAACAGAAAGCTAATATGAAAATTACATAACCGCCTTTTGCAATAAGGTCAAGTAGAGTGGGGTTATCCATTGATTATCCTTTCTAAGTGAATCAAATTTGAACTATTAATTTAAATAAAAACTCTTTTCCGCTTCCAACATTAAAAGCTTCTTTGGAACACCCGCCAATGAGCCTTGTAAATATATTTTGCCGCAGCTTAACTACCGGCAGGCAGGTCTTGCCTACCGGCAGGCAGGTTTATAAAAAATTAAAACTACCAAAATTTCCTGAATCCTGCAGGGAAAGTATGGAAACGGTTCGTTTTTTGTTTTGCAGCTATTATATGCTTGTAATGTTTTTCTTATTTTATACAAGCCCTGCTTTTATATCAGCCTATGGATTTGCTGCGCCGGCGTTATGATTGTGTGAAGAACCGGACTTCTCTTCATTCATAATTCTGTGCATAATACTGTGCTTGCGACCGTAAAAAAAGTAAATGAATAAGCCTATCAGCAGCCAGCCGAACAACCGGAACCAGTTTTCTTCCGGCAACGAAAACATTAGCACCATACAAATTATAATTCCTAAAATAGGAACTAAAGGCACAAACGGCGCTCTGAACGGTCGCTCCGCTTCCGGGTGAGTTTTACGCATTATCATTACTGCCGTACAGACAATTACAAAAGCAAATAATGTCCCGATATTTACAAGATCAGCCAAAACTCTTAAAGGTAGAAATCCTGCAAGCAGTAATACAAATACGCCGGTCAATATAGTTGACTTCCATGGTGTTCTGAATTTTTCATGAACGTCGCCGAAAAATTTAGTCGGGATAAGTCCGTCTCTTGCCATAGCTAAAAATATTCTTGCCTGGCTTAGCATCATAACCAGCAGTACGGAAGTGATGCCTGCGATAGCTCCGAGCGAAACTAAAAATTGCGCCCAGGGCAAGCCGATTTGTTTAAATGCATTTGATACGGGAGCATCAATATCAATTTTATTATAAGGAACCATTCCTGTTAGTACGCCGGAAACTGCTATGTAAAGTACTGTGCAAAGTACAAGTGAAGTTATTATTCCTATGGGAACATCCCGTTTGGGATTTTTTGCTTCTTCCGAATGCGTTGAAACCGAATCGAACCCGATATAAGCAAAGAATATAATGGCGGCGCCTGCAAGAACGCCGACAGGGGTTCCGCCGGGGCCTGTCTGTCCTAAAATAGTTCTCCCGAACAAACTCAATCCTGATAGTCCGAACGGCGCAAACGGATGCCAGTTAGCCGGGTTTATATAAAATGCTCCTACAATGAGAACTAAAAAAACTATTCCAAGTTTTAATATCACTATACCGGCATTAAAACCGGCGCTCTCTTTTATTCCTTTAACTAAAATTGCGGTTATAATTATAGTGATTAAAATTGCCGGGAGATCAAGTACAGAGCCTGTGGAAGTTAATAATCCCGTAGTGGTATTAAAATCAAACGGGGCATTTGAGATTGCATGACCGAATTTAATTCCTAAGATGCTTATAAAATCCTGAAAGTAATGAGACCAGCCGTGTGCAACTGTCGCCGATGCGACGGCATATTCAAGTATTAAATCCCAACCGATAATCCAGGCAAATAATTCTCCAAGTGTTGCATATGCATAAGTATAGGCAGAACCGGCAACGGGAACCATTGAAGCAAACTCCGCATAGCATAGCGCAGCAAATACACATGCAAAACCGGAAACAATAAATGAAAGAACAATTGCAGGACCCGATTTATCGTGAGCGGCAACTCCGGATAATACAAAAATACCGGTGCCTATTATCGCGCCGACTCCCAAACTTGTAAGCGCTACAGGACCAAGTACCCGCCTCAGCCGGTTTTCACTGACTACTTCATCCAATAAAACCTTCAAAGGTTTCTTTGCAAAGATTTGCC
>CAZUCY010000127.1:0-10396 GCA_964618785.1 uncultured Ignavibacteriaceae bacterium
GGTTCAAAATATTTTCGAAGTCTTACGATAAAATTATCAACTGTCCGGGTTTCTATCTCAGGGTTCATGTGCCAAACCTTCTCTATTAATTCTTTCCGGGAAACAATTTTCCCTTTGTTTTCTATCAAATATTTTAGAACCATCGCTTCCTGCTGGGTAAGTCTTATTTGAGAATCCTTAGTATGGCATTCAAGGTTTTCAAAATTAATTTTATTATCTCCAAAACTATAGACTGGCTGAACAGAGGCTGCATTTTTATACCACATTTTCCGTTTTAACATACCATTTATCCGAAGAAGCAGTTCCTGAAGATGAAAAGGTTTAGCAAGGTAATCGTCGGCGCCCAATTCCAAACCTTTAACCCTGTCTTCAACACCCGACCTTGCGGACAAAATAAGTATAGGCATCTGGGGAGATTTTTCCCTGACTTTTTTAGCGACTTCAAAGCCATTTATATAGGGAAGCATTATATCAAGTATAATAAGATCGAACTTCTGCGAGTAAAAGAGATCAAGCGCTACTTTACCATCCTTAGCCCAAACGACCAAATAACCTTCTTCGGTGAGATTAAATTCCAACCCGACGGCAAGAGTTTCTTCATCTTCGACGAGCAATATTTTATTTCCCCCGTTCATATATTATCCTCAGTTTTTTCTATTAGTTCTTTCTTTTTAATATTCACCATGAAACTCTTCTTGAATTTTCTTACAAATTCATTATAAACAGGCAGTTCAATTCTAAAAGTGGAACCCATATCAATACCTTCGCTTGAGGCAGAAATTTTTCCGCCGTGACTCCTGATAATTTCTTTTACCGAATATAAGCCCAACCCCGTTCCTTTGACATTTGGGATGTTAGCGCCATAAATGCGGTAAAATTTGCTGAAAATATTTTTTAGTTCAGATGAGGGAATCCCAATGCCGTTATCGGAAAAGTCTATTACAACCTTTGTAAACTGAGTTTTTAATTTAATGGAAATCCGGATTGGTTTTATTGAATATTTAATGGCATTATCGGTAAGATTGTTAAGTACTATTTTAAAAGCATTTTTATCAACCATACATTCACAATCTACTTTTCCTTCTATTATTATTGAATTCTTTGGAAGATTAAACTGTTCAAGCACTCCATCAACTAAATCTTTTAGCAAGCTATTGACCGGATAAATTTGAAAATCGTGTACGATTTTTTTTTGTTCAAGGGCAGAAATTTCCAGAATAGAATTGATAAGGTTTTTAAGCCTGCCGGCATCTTTCATCATCATACTTATAAACTCTTTCTGCTTTTCCGCCGGGACGGGACGGGAATTCAAAGTTTCAAGGTACAGTTGAATTGATGAAAGCGGAGATTTTAGCTCATGTGTAATATTAGAGATAAAATTGTCATAAAGATTATTTAATCTAAGCTGAACATTCAGGTGGCGAAAAATTAAAGACATACCGAATGCAATGCTTACAAGTAAAACTATTCCACCCACAAAAGGGAGAACTTTAGTACCGTTATATATAATTCCGGGTGAAAGTTTATCGCCGACAGTCTTAAAAATGATATAATTGGAAACATACCAATAAATCCAGATTCCCAGAAGCGCAAGCCAGGCAAGTTGAGAAACTACAAAAACCGTTATGTGATAAAAAAAAGAGCGATTTCTTTTCATATAATTAAAATATCAACCTTTAAAAATCCACTTCCGACATTACACTTTCTGAAAAACACCAGCAATGCGGCATGGTGAACAAAAATGTATCGAGGAGATGATTTGATTTACTACCACATTAAGAAAAAATAATTTCAAGGTGATGCTGAATATGATCAAAATAGTCATCGATTAAATATTCCAGAGCAGCAGGTTCATCGGAAGGCACGGGCTGATAACAAATTTCATCAAGATTATGAATCTCCCTTGGCTCTGTTAAAATTTCCTGCGGGATTGAATCAATTACATGAAGGATGTGTTTATTATAAGCGACCCAAAGCGTAATTAAAGAATCCCAAGAAGATTTTTTATAATTCTGTACTTTAACCCATGCATTCTGATCATAAGTAGAAAAAAGGAGATCATCGGAAAACTGACCGTTTACAAATCTTATATGGTTGTTTGCTGCTGAATCAATAAGATGACCTAATATCTCCTTTCTTGTCCATTTACCCGGTTCAACGGATTGAGCTGCAGTTTCTTCAGTCATGTCGCGCAAATTTTGCTCAGTTGATTCAAAGAAATCCTGATAATATTCTGAAAACTTTTTCATTATTTTTTTCTCCTAAGGATCATAATATAATTAATTAATGACGACCTGCTCCATAAGTTTTTTCACCGGCAGTGATTTTTAAATCAAGGTGATTTTGTTCCGGAGGAAGCGGGCAAGTTGCATATTTTGTAAATGCACAGGGCGGATTATATGCTTTATTAAAGTCTAAAATAACCCTGCCGTTAGAGCCGGGTTTTGAAGCATAAAGGAACCTGCCCGCACCGTAAGTTTCATTGCCATTTGTCTTATCTGCAAAAATAATAAAGAATTCATTCCCTTCCTCTATAGGATCAAGTTTATAATTATTTCCGTCAACTTTAAAAATCAAGGCGCCGGGAACCGTATCTTTCTCAGTTGTTTCAATTATTGTAGATACTGAAATAATTTTCGGAGGATTGTAGGGCACAAATTCGGCATTAAACTGCCAATCTTTATTTACGGGATAAGTTTCAATTCCTTTAAAATCCTTCACCAAAGGAGCATCAACATCCCTTAACCTGATTCCGTATTTACCGCTTCTTATAATAAAGGTCCATCTTAGCGATCCTAAAGCAAGCACGGTTGAATTAGCTGCAGAATCGCTAATAAGGTTCAATTCCGATACAGGTTTGCCATTTGATGTAACATCAATTCCTTTGATGATTTTAATACTTGCCCGACCTTCATTAAGAATAAAAGTCCCGATAAAAGCAGGAGTTTTATCTTTAGGAAATATTATTTTATTAGAAGGATCGGAGCCGAAAGAATTTTCACCTTCGCTTAACCAAAATATTCCTATAAGATTGAGCCAGCCATTTTCTTTTTTTAATTTTTCAATTCTTTCCTGATGCCATTGATTAATAGAAGCAATATATGCAGAATCTCCTTTCTCTTTTATCTCATTACAGCCAAAAAATAAAAGGTTAAATACGACCAAAAAACATAAGCTTAAATTGAGTATTAATTTTTTTAAGATATTCTCCATTTCCAATACTTTCCGGCTCCGACAATAATTTTAATTCAACGGTTAAATTAAATATTTTATACCGGAAAACCTTAAATAGCTGTTGATATGGCTGTCGGGTAAATGATGAACTACCTGTCTGATTGTCCAACCCCCGGGGCGGTACGGAGTATCCAGTTGTGCTTCCGAAAGACCTTCACAGCATTATGTAATTTAACAGGCGCCTCTTCAATATCCCGAATAAATGAAATTATCATATCCGGAGTTATTAATGCTTCAAATTTCAGACGTCCGATAGGATAACGAAGATCTTGTTCAATTGATTCTGCCATTTTGGATTATTTGTAAAGTTAAAGATGATTATTAAGCCATGTAGTTTCTTTACCAGCGGCGCTTGATTCTTTCAGTGTGAATTTCAGAAGGAGGAATTTCTTTTGATAATACTAATGATTTCCAATAACTTTTTTTGAGTCTTAATTTAACTTTTTTTAGTAGATTTTCAGCCCAAACAAATTCCGTGGCTAAAACAGCCAATCCGGCAGGAATAACTAAACTTGCAGGACCGGGAGTTACTAATAAAATTATTCCAATTAAAAGGATAGTAAACCCAATTATAGCGATAATTATTCTCTTTAACTGTTTGAAGGTTTTGCTCATAAATATTTGATTATTGAGACAGAAAATTCAGTTAAGTACCGGATTTTTAGCAAAAAAACTCCTGGCTGCCATTACATATAAGTCCCTTATTATTTGACGACCGGCAGTTTATTTATTATATAACAAAATAAGTTTTAATAAGTAGAATAACTTTATGTTAAAATAGTAAAAAAATCACTTAAGAAGCAAGAACTTTTATAGAAAACATTTTAAATAAAAAACTGCATTCAAAACCAGATATAATTCTTGCAATTATAAACCTGCCTGCCTACCGGCAGGCAAGTAATTTCACCTTATGGGTTTAGAAGAAATTGGACGGCTCATCTACGCTAAAATCCGCATAGCGGCGGACAGGTCTACCTATCGGCAGACAGGTCTACCTACCAGCAGGCAGGCAAGTCCCGGGGGTACTTAATGAAATTTTAATAACTGGCGCTGATAAAATTCTAAAATAACATAATATTGACATAAAATTGTTAAGATTCCCGGGATTGTTACAGATAGTTTTTTTTAATTTCCTTGAAAATATAAGAATTCTTTTTTGTATTTTCTTTTGGTCAATTTTTATTTCATTTGAATAAGTAATTAAAATTTAACATTTAAGTTGGATGTGTGTAATGAAAAAATTAGTAATTTATCATCCGCATGAGATAACTTCTATACAGGATATGCTGATAAAATCAGCTTCCAGGAATCAAAATAAGACAGCATTAGAGGACCTTGAAAATACTCCAATCAAATATTTAACATTCAACCAGCTATTGGAAACTGTTTTAAAGTTTGGGAATGCGCTTAAAAAATTGGGACTGCCGGAAAGGACCCATATAGCCATTATAAGCGAGAACAGGGTTCAGTGGGCAATTACTTATTTAGCTTCAATGATGTTTAACAATGTTATTGTTCCTATAGATAAAAATCTTAATACCAATGAAATACTGAATATCATTCATGAATCCGATGCTGAAGCCATAGTTTTTTCAGAACCATTTCAGACTATATTGAGTGAAAGAATGAGTTCATTGAAAAAAATGAAATTTTATATAAGCATGGATCTCGCTAAGGCTAAAGACGGCATATATTCAATGACCGAATTAATCAATCATGCAGATATTATAAGCTTAAAAGAGCTTCCCCGGATAAATCCCGATGAAATGGCTGAGATTATTTTTACATCGGGTTCATTGGGCAGAGCAAAAGGCGTTATGCTGAGCCAGAAAAATCTTTCAACTAATCTGATGGCAATGACAAGTCTAATTGAAATTGGTCCGAAGGACAAATTTTTATCGGTTCTGCCTACTCACCACAAATATGAATGTACATGCGGGCTTCTTTGCCCATTATATGCGGGCGCATCAGTACATTATGCCCGCTCATTAAAAACCGTGACCGACGATCTCCAAAATGTTAAGGCTACTATTCTTCTTGGCGTGCCTCTTCTTTTTGATAAAATGTTTAAACGGATATATAAGACAATTAATGAAGATAAAGTTAAATCAAAAGTAATACCTCCGCTTATAGCAGTAACAAATATAGCTTCTGCAATAGGATGGAAAAGTTTAAAGAAAAGAATATTTAAAGAACTTCATGAAAAATTCGGGGGAGTAATAAGAATTTTTATTGCCGGAGGAGCTGCGCCTGATCCGAAAATTGCCAAAGGATTGAGGGAATTCGGCTTTAATTTTATTCAAGGGTACGGATTAACGGAGGCGTCTCCAATTTTAGCATTGAATCAATTAGATAATTTTAAAGATGACGCGGCAGGTTTGCCTTTGCCGGGTATTGATATAAAAATCAATAATATATCTTCCGACGGAGTGGGAGAAATATATGCAAAAGGTCCAAATATTATGCCGGGTTATTATAAGAATGAGAAGCTTACGGAAGAATCTTTTGAGGACGGCTGGTTCAAAACCGGCGACTTAGGATTTTTTGATCCGGATGGATTTCTTCATATAAGCGGCAGGAAGAAAAATGTTATCATTTCAAAAAACGGCGAGAATGTATTTCCTGAAGAAATAGAAGATATTCTAAACCGTAATTCTTTTATACAGGAATGTTTAGTTTTCGGTGAAAGAAATGAAAAGCATACTGAAATTATTGCAGCGCAGATTGTAATTGAAGGCGAATCATTTATTGAGTATTCTGAAATTAATAATGTAAAAATCACGGATGAATTAATTAATGAAATTATAGCCAAAGTTATTAAAGAAGCGAATAAAGAATTACCTCTCCATAAACAAATCAGGAAATTTTATATTCGTGAAAAAGAATTTGAAAAAACTACAACTCAAAAAATCAAAAGATTCCTTGTTGATTCACGGGATAATTCAGGGGGAATAGAAACTTAGGGGAAGTTTTAACAGCTTAGTTTAGAAGAATATTTTTCCCGGAAAGGAAAGGATATAAGATTTTATATTATAAATGGATAGAAATTTTAACTTTTTAATATGAGGCAGTTATGTTTGATGAAAACTATAAATTTACGGTTGTGGAAAGATTTCTGAAATATGTAAAATATGATACACAATCAGATGAAGAATCAACAAGTTTTCCCAGCACAGAAAAACAAAAGAATCTTTCAAAAAATTTAAGTGAGGAATTAAAAAGCTTAGGATTAAAAGATGCAGTTATGGATGAGTGGGGTTATGTTATGGCAACACTTCCAGCTAATACTACTAAAGATATACCGGTAATAGCATTTATTTCGCACGTTGACACCTCGCCGGCTGTAACCGGCGCTAACGTTAACCCTATTATACATAGGAACTATCAGGGAGGCGATATAACGCTGCCAAATGATCCAAACCAGGTAATAAAAGTCAGCGATAACCCTGAATTAAAGGATATGAAGGGCTTTGATATTATCACTACCGATGGTACCACTCTGCTTGGAGCAGATAATAAGGCGGGTATATCGGAGATTGCAGACGCAATAAATTATCTTATTATTCATCCCGAAATAAAACATGGAACAATAAAAGTATGTTTTACACCTGATGAAGAAGTAGGCCGCGGGACAGAGAAAATTGACCTAAATAAATTAGGCGCTAAATATGCATATACCGTAGACGGTTCCAGCCGCGGCGAAATTGAATCCGAGACATTCAGCGCCGATGCAGTAGTCATAAAATTTCATGGTAAGAATATTCATCCGGGATATGCAAAAGGGAAGATGGTTAATTCCGTACGCGTCGCATCATCTTTCATAGAAAGATTGCCAAAGGACAGGCTGTCTCCGGAAACTACGGAAGCAAGGGAAGGTTATGTACATTGTACAAATTTCAACGGTACAGAAGAACTAACAACTGTTAAGTTTATTATAAGAGATTTTGAAACTCATAAATTAAAAGAGTATGAAGACTTTCTAAAAAAATTGGCAGAAAACACCATCCGGCATTTTCCCGGCGCCCGCATGGAGTTTGAAGCTGTTGAGCAGTACCGTAACATGAAAGAAATTTTGGATAATTATCCATTAGTTATGGAAAATGCAATAGAAGGAATGAAACGATTAGATATTACCCCTATACTTAGCCCTATACGCGGCGGTACAGACGGTTCAAGATTATCTTTTATGGGACTGCCTACTCCAAATATTTTTGCCGGCGAACATAGTTTTCACTCAAAGCTTGAATGGATTGCCATACAAGACATGGAACTTGTAGTTAAACTGATTGTTGAAATCTGCAAGGTTTGGGAGGAAAAAGCCTGAAACGTACGATACCCGAGCTTATGAGTCCCGCGGGAGATTGGACAATGCTTTGGGCGGCAATTAACGCCGGCGCAAATGCAGTTTATTTCGGTATTGATAAACTGAATATGCGCGCGAAGGCTGCTAATTTTACTATTGATGAGCTCCCACAGATAGCTGCGTTATGCAGGGCAAGAAATGTAAAAACTTATCTTACACTTAATACAATTGTTTACGAGGAAGAAATTGAAGAATTAGATAAGATAGTATTTTCCGCTAAATCCGGCGGAATTGATAGAATCATCTGCTGGGATTTAGCCGCTGCGCAGATTTGTAAAAAATATAAAATCCCATTTTGCATTTCAACACAGGGTTCCGTTTCTAATTCTTTAAGCGCTGCATTATATAAACAACTTGGCGCTGTCAGGATAGTACTTGCGCGCGAATGTTCGCTTAAGGAAATAAAAAGGATACGAGTAAATACCGATCTTGAAATTGAAGCCTTTATACACGGTGCTATGTGTATAGCGGTCAGCGGAAGATGCTTTATGAGTCATCATCTTTTTGGTCCCAGCGCCAACAGGGGCGAATGCATTCAGCCATGCAGACGGGAATACGAAGTAAAAGATACAATTACCGGGAAAACAATGGTCATAGGTGAAGACTATGTGCTTTCGGCAAAAGATCTATGTACAGTAGAATTTATTGACAAATTAATTGAAGCAGGGATTGATTCCTTTAAAATAGAAGGAAGAAAAAGAAGCCCGGAATATGTTGCAAAGGTAGTTTCCGTATACCGCAGGGCAATTGATTTGTACTTTGAGAAAAAGCTGACTGAAGAAATAAAAAAGAATTTTTTAAAAGAATTGGAAGAAGTATATAACAGAGGATTTTCTTCGGGTTTTTATTTCGGTAAACCAAGCTCTGAAGATTATGCCGATATTTACGGCAGCAAAGCCACGACAAAGAAAGAATATGCGGGAAAAGTGCTGAACTATTATAAGAAATCAAAAATTGCTTATATCTCATTAGAATCAGGTAAGATATCAAAAAATGATCAGATATTAATAATTGGTCCTACATCAGGAGTTATAAACCTATCCCTGAAAAGAATAATAAAAGAAGAGGCTGAAATAAACTCAGCGGAAAGGGGCGATAAAGTTACTTTCCCGTGCGAAATTCAAGTGCGACCGCACGACAGAGTATACCTTATAACCCCCAGCAATATAAACTAATTTTTATTCCAAGAGTCAGAGCCTGCTTTTTAGTTCACCGGTTGTTTGCGGACCATTAAGTTTTCATCGAACGAGACAACCGGGTTTATATTAGATTTTTGACTGTATGCATTTTTAACGGCATCTAAAGTGAGGGGATAATATTCCGGCGCCGTTAATTGTTTTTCAATAGCACGAATCATCTTATTTCAGAACAAAACATGATAATCTTTTCCGCAAATAAATTTATGTTTATCTTTGCATGTCATATATGCTTATAATAATCGTTATAAGTAATCTTTATATTATTTCATAAAATCAATTTAAATCAGATTAAATATTTGAAGCGAATATATATTTTTATCAGGATCATTTATGCGCTTAAGTAAATCATTTATCCCGACATTAAAAGAAGTTCCAAATGATGCAATTGTAAAAAGTCATATTCTTATGCTCCGTTCCGGAATGATAAGAATGTTATCAGCCGGAATTTATTCTTTCCTTCCGCTTGGTTATAAGGTGATACAGAAAATTTCCCAAATAATAAGGGAAGAAATGAATACAATCGGCGGGCAGGAGTTTTATCTCCCTGCTTTAAATCCCAGAGAAATCTGGGAAGAAACCAACCGCGTTGAAGCTTTTGGAGATACATTATTCCACATAAAAAACAGAGATTATATTCTTGCGCCTACTCATGAAGAGATTATGACGTACCACGCCCGAAATGTATTGAAATCTTATAAAGACTTGCCGCAGATATGGTACCAGATTCAGACGAAATTCAGAAATGAAGCCAGACCGAGAAGCGGCATTATACGCGGACGACAATTCCTGATGAAAGATTCGTATACATTTGATTCATCATGGGAAGATCTTGATAAATCATACAAATTGCATGATAAGGCATATAGAAAAATATTTGACAGGTGCGGGCTTGATTATTTTGTTGTGGGCGCATCGAGCGGAGCTATGGGCGGTACAGGGTCTGAAGAATTTATGGTTAAGTCCGATGCAGGTGAAGATACGGTTGCTTTTTGTGAGACATGCGGTTATGCTGCCAACGTGGAAGTTGCCACTTCGAGGGTACCTGCAAAAATCCGTGATGCAAAAAGTGAAGAGATAACAGAGATTTTTACGCCTGATGTAAAATCCATTGATGAACTTTGCGAATTTTTGAGGATAGATGAAACCCAATGTGCAAAATCAAGAGTTTATGTTTACGGCGCAAGTAAAGTTCTGATTTTAATGTCCGGGAATGATGAAGTAAATGAAACAAAGCTTGAAAAAGTTCTCGGGGGCGTTATTCGTCCTGCTCATCCTGATGAGTTAAAAGATATAACAGGCGCTGACGCCGGTTCCATAGGTCCCATAGGTTTTAAGGGAAGGATAATTGCCGATAACCGTCTTAAAGACGCAAATAATCTTTACAGCGGCGCGAATAAAAATGATTACCATTTAGGCGGGATTGATTTAATGCGCGATGTTAAAGATATGGAATATGAGGATTTAAGGAGTGTTAAATCAGGCGAAGGCTGCCCGATAAGCGACGGAAAACTTGAAGTATTCAGCGCTATTGAGCTGGGGCATATTTTCAAGCTTGGAACAAAGTATTCACAAGCGATGGGTGCAATGTTCCTTGACGAGA
>CAZUCY010000128.1:0-10339 GCA_964618785.1 uncultured Ignavibacteriaceae bacterium
TTATCATATCTTTCAAGTCTTTCGTTTAGTACAACGCTTTTCTGGTTATCCAGTTTTTCTTGAGTTAAAGCAGGAAGAAAATTCCCCATTCGGTCTGATTCTAGCCAAAGAATTAAATCTAAAAAATTTGACGGGACTTTTTCATAATAATTGGTTCTGTCAAAGCTTGTTGAACCATTAAGGCTGCCTCCGGCTTCCTGTATATACTTAAAGTGCATTTCCTTTGGAACATTTAGCGACCCTTGGAACATCATGTGTTCAAAAAGATGAGCTATTCCTGTCTTGCTTTTTCTTTCATTTGCAGAGCCAACCCTATACCAAATATTTCCGGCAACTAAAGGCAGATCAGTATTGCGATAAAGAATTACTTCCATGCCGTTATTCAATGTAAATTTTTCGTAATTGATATTTAAAATATCCATATGCTGTTTTAGTAATTTTAGTAAGCAAAAAAGGGCGGGTTAATCCCGCCCTTTAATAAATAGTTTTTTCCGTTAAGATTAGTTCAATAGTAACAACACTCTTTCCGGTCGAATTGAACCGATTAACCGGAAGAAATCGGTAAACGGAATATTGCGATCCCATGAGAATAATGTAATAAAAGCTTCGCCAACAACCAAATCTCTCGGAACAAAACCCCAAAAACGGCAGTCAAGGCTGTCGTCACGATTATCACCCATCATAAAATAATAATTTTGGTCAAAAGTATATGAAGTTACTGGCTTATCTTTAATTGTTACAATTCCATTCCGAACGTCAACTACTTTTTCTCCGTATGCACGGTCTATTGTTGTTGCCCACTGATCAATATTAGTAACATCAAGCGGAACAGTGTAACCTTTTCTGGGAACTATAAGGGGACCGTAGTTATCTTCATTCCAGGGCATACCTTTAGGAAATATTCTTGGCTCAACCATATCTTTTGGACGAGCAAAAGATTCAAGATATTTTATGTGAGGTGGAATCCAAAATTGTTTATGATTAACATAAACAATTTTATCAACCACTTGAATAGTATCACCGGGAAGCCCAATGCATCTTTTTACATAATTTACACCGCGATCATCGGCAAAAATTTGATCTCTCATTCCTGGAAATTCAAAGACTACTATATCTTTTCTGCGGGGCTCACGCAAAGCCGGAAGCCTGAAATGTGGTATTTCAATTTGTGTAAAAGGAATATATTTAGGAGATTCTGCTCCGAATATAAATTTATTTACCAATACAAAATCGCCAACAAGAATAGTATCTTCCATAGATCCTGTAGGGATTCTTGTATTTTGAATAATAAAAGTAATTATAAAAAATGCTGCAATACCGGCAAAAAGCAATGATTCAATAAACTCTCTTGTTTTTTCTTTAGGGGTTTTAACCTTTTTTAATTCTTCTTCGGTTTTTATCCCGAAAAATCTTCTTAAACTTGTTTTAAAAGACAATTTTTTACTCCAGCTTTAAATTGGAAAAAGTTTTTTAATTAATTCGTTAAATCTTCAAGTTTTTCTTTTAACAGGTCATTCACAACTTTTGGATTTGCTTTCCCAGTTGGTCTCTCACATTTCCTGTCTTACAAAGAATCCAAACACATTATCTTCAACATTAACCTATTGTTTAACATAATTAAAATTGCTAATGTATATCATTTCAAAAGTTCAGTTTTAATAATTTTGTTTAATAAAAAGTGTGATCATTTGCGCCTAATAAAAATTAAGTTCGTTCCTCAATATCCTAATTTAAAAGTAAAAGAATCCTATCCATGCGAATAGAACCGATTAAGCGGAAGAAGTCAGTAAATGGGATATCACGATCCCATGATAATAATGTAATAAAAGCCTCACCTACAATCAAATCTCTTGGAACAAACCCCCAAAACCGGCTATCTTCACTATTATCACGATTATCACCCATCATAAAATAGTAATTTTTTGTAAAAGTATAGGAAGTAACCGCTTTACCTTTAATTGTTACAACTCCATTCTGAATATCAATAACTTTCTTCCCATATTCACGGTTTATTGTTGTTTCCCATTGCCCAACATTATTTACATTAAGCGAAATCGTATATCCTTTTTTAGGAACTATAAGAGGTCCATAATTGTCTTTATTCCATGGCATACCTTTGGGAAATATTCTCTGGTCAATCTGAAGATCAGATGTATCAAGATAATTTATATAAGGCGGAATCCAGAATTGTTTATGGTTAACATAAACTACCCTGCTGATTATTTGGATAGTATCACCAGGAATTCCTATACATCTTTTTACATAATTTACACCACGTTCATCCGCAAAAATTTGATCTCTGTTACCTGGGAATTCAAAAACTACGATGTCTTTATTGTGGGGCTCGCGTAAAGTCGGGAGCCTGAAATGTGGTATTTCAATTTGTGTAAACGGAATGTATTTTGGAGATTGTGAACCGAAAATAAACTTATTAACCAAAACAAAATCACCAACAAGAATTGTATCTTCCATGGACCCTGTAGGAATTCTTGTATTTTGAACAATAAAAGTAATAATAAAAAATGCTGCAATACCTGCAAATAACAAGGATTCAATAAACTCTTTCGTCTTTTCTTTAGGCGTCTTAACTTTTTTTAATTCTTCTTCGGTTTTTACACCAAAAAATCTTTTTAAACTTGTTTTTAGTGACAATTATTTGCTCAAGTTAATTAATTCTTTAAATGTTCAAGTTTCTTTTTTAAAAGATCATTTACAACTTTTGGGTTCGCTTTGCCTTTAGTTTCTCGCATAATCTGTCCGACAAAGAATCCAAATACTTTATCCTCACCATTAATGTATTGTTTTACCTGGTGGAAATTGTTGGTAAATATTTTTTCAATAATCTTTTCGATTTCCGATGAATCGGTTATTTGCACCAGATTTTTCTCTATGACGATTTGAGAGGGCTTTTTGTTCTCTTTCAGCATAAGAAGGAATATATCTTTCGCTATTTTCCCGCTTATTGTACCTTCTTTTATTAAATTAATCAATTCACCGAGATTTTCAGGTGGAATAAAAAAATCTTTAATATCTATCTTTTCATCGTTAATTACTTTTAGTACATCGGTCATAATCCAATTGCTTGCTGACTTGTAATCAGTGGTAGTTTCAATTACTTGTTCGTAATAATCGGCTATGGATTTTGTTTGTGTCAATATTTCAGCATCATACTCAGGAAGGCTGCATTTGCCTACTAATCTCTCTTTTCTAACTTCGGGCAATTCAGGCATTTTGTTTGAAATTTCAGATTTCCATTCATCGCTTACAATAACTGGCATAAGATCAGGATCGGGAAAATACCTGTAATCATGTGCCTCTTCTTTACTCCTCATGGCATAACTTTCATTGCGGTTGGCATCCCATAGAAGAGTTTCCTGTATAATTGTTCCGCCGTCTTCAATAATATCTATTTGCCGTTCAATCTCATAGTTAATGGCTTTTTCAACGTTGCGGAATGAATTCATATTCTTTATTTCCGCTTTTGTCCCGAGTCTCTGTTCTCCTTTTAATCTTACAGATACATTTGCATCGCATCTTAATGAACCTTCTTCCATATTGCCGTCGCATATATTAAGATATTGCACAAACTGTTTAATCTTGCTTAGATAAAGATACGCTTCCTGCGCTGTTCTCATATCCGGTTCACTTACAATTTCCATTAATGCAACACCGCACCGGTTTACATCAACAAGTGATACATAAGATTGATCATGAATCAACTTACCAGCATCTTCTTCCATGTGAATTCTGGTCAACCCTATTCGCTTAGTAGATTCATCCGGGAAAGTAATATCTATATACCCATTTTCGCATATAGGCTCTTCATACTGGGATATCTGGTACCCTTTGGGAAGATCGGGATAAAAGTAATTTTTTCTGGCAAAAGTGGATTTCTCATTTATTTTGCAATTAGTGGCAAGCCCCATCAAAACCGTAAACTCAACTACTTTTTTATTTAGTACGGGCAAAACGCCTGGGTGACCGAGACATATCGGACAAATATTACTGTTAGGTGAATTTCCGAATTTTGTTGAACATCCACAAAATGCTTTAGATTCCGTAAGTAACTGTGCATGGACTTCAAGTCCTATTACCGCTTCGTATTTTTTGTTCATTACTCTGGATTTGATATTTAAGTCTCAAATATAAAAAAGAATTATAACATATTGAAGGAATAAACACTTCCATTATGCTGTAACAAACTATCAATTATTAAAGAGTTGAAGTTTATGATTTGTTAATTCACGTTCGGACTTTTGAGCTTATTGAAAGGAAATTACAGTGAGGGCGGTGTAAATGAAATTTAATGATCATTGTTACAATCCAGGTTTATTTTTATACTTTTATAAAAAAGCTGTGTGAAAGTTGTTTTACATACTGAAAAATAATAATTTCATTTCAAGTTATTTAAATATGCTGTTATAAGTTTAGCAGTGCATTTTTAAGTTCATCTTTTAAATTATTTCTGCATTTATACAACCAAATAAATTATAATATAACTGTATGCTGACTAAAGATTATATAATGCGTATTATCGATACGCTTATAAAAGTTCTTGAAAGATTATTGTTGATGAAGGAAAGTAAGCATTATCATGAAGCCTTGGACGAAATTGAAAAAGTAACAAAAGAATTATTTGGCTTGGATAGAAATTTTATAAACAGTTTATCCGACTCGCAATTAATTAAGATGATCGCTGTATCGGAGACTTTGCTTGCCCCCAATTGTTATTTACTTGGCGTCCTGTTCAAAGAAGAAGCGGAAATAATTAAACTTCAAGGCGACACGGAGCAAAGTTCTGAAGTATATGAAAGATCTCTTAATTTTTTAATTGAAGGTTTAAAAAAATCAAATGTCGCTATTGAGCCGGATCATTTTACAAAAATTAATCAGGTAGTAGAAATACTTGAGAATGAGGCTATTAGTGTGGGTACGGAAAGAAACCTTGTTTTCTATTATGAATTAACAGGACAATTTGATAGAGCTGAAGATTTAATTTATGATCTGATCGAATTCGATTCTATATATATAATCGATGGAATTCAATTCTGTGAAAGGCTTTTGAACAAGGAAGATAGTGCGCTAATTCTTGGAAATCTTCCGCGTGAAGAAATTATAGATAGCCTCATATTTTTAAAAAATAAATTAAAAAATAATTAAAATTTGAAGTATAGAAAATAGGTTACATATGTTAATTCATTAGACATCTTGAAATACGAATTTAATTTTAGTAATAAAAATTGATTTAAAATTACTCGCTAATTGAAGTTAAATCCAATTTAATTTAACTTTCCTTGTATGGTATGAAAATTGTTCAGTAAAAGTTACCCTAATTATTAACACGGGTTGAAGCAAATTTTAGTTTTGAGTAAAAATATATATATTCTAAACATTTTCGCAAGAAAAAAACCTGAGGGTGATTTATGAAAAAATTAATTATAATATCATTGTTTTTTGCAGGGCTGATATTATCAGGTTGTGCAATAACAACTGAAACAACATCCACCGACACAATTGATCACAATCCCGATCCTACCTTCAGTGATCTGAATAACTATGGTACGTGGGTGAACATTCCTGATTACGGCAGTGTTTGGAAACCTTACGCTGATGATAATTGGCAACCCTATTCCGATGGTCAGTGGGATTGGACCGAACAGGGCTGGATGTGGGATTCTAATGAACCTTTCGGCTGGATAGTTTATCATTACGGATATTGGCAGTTTACTGATTATGACGGATGGTTCTGGGTACCCGGTTATGATTGGGCGCCGGCAAGAGTAATGTGGTATAATTCGGGCGGTTACATCGGATGGGCCCCGATTCCTCCTCCAAATATTGGCGTATCATTAATCTATAATGACAGGTATACCAGAAAAATTTGGGTTGTTGTTCGCGAAAATAACTTTGCCGGACAGAATGCCAGAAAATATCGTGACAAAACGTTTGTACCCGGTGGTTCCGCATTACGTTCAAATGACGGCGGGCGGGGACCGAATAAAAGCGATATTGAACGCATTTCTAACAGAACTATTAATGTTGTGCAACCTACCCGGGAACAAATAAATAAGGGTAACCATCTATTAACAAAAGTGAAAATGCAGAATAATACGCCCGTTAATCCTGTGACAATTAGAAATCAATCAAACCCGGTTAGGACTTCTACGGATGTCAATCCACAAAAACCCGCATCCAATCCGCCCGAAATTAATGATAGGAGACCGGTAAATAATCCAGTGCAAAAGCAGCCGGAGGAAAAACCTGTAATTCAACCAAATAACCCGGTTAATACACAAGAAATTAAAACACAGAACAATACAGTTTCTAATAACACAAATCAAAAAAAATCAGGTAAACATAAATCAGGGCATAAGAAAAATGGAGTAAATAAACAACAAACTACTACTCCAGCTCCAGTACGTAACCCGGCTCCAACTCAGGCGCCTATGAAAGTTAATAACAGCAATAGTGGTCAGAAGAATGGAAAAAGATAAGCGTAAAGCTAAATAACAGAAGTAAAAATAAATTTAGAATAATTGTAATTTCATCCGATATATAAAAAGTTCTGTGATTAAATAATCATAGAACTTTCATTTTTTCTAATCACAAACATAATATTTGCCGTGCTTAATCGTTTCGATTAGGTTTTATTTAAGAATAATTTTAAGTTCAATACAAAGTATTAACTCAATTTTGTACTTTCTATTGTCAACTTTGTAATTTTTCACTAACAGCTCGCACTGTAATGGAAATTACTTAGCCTTTCCATTTAATCTATTATTTAAATTCATTTACATCTTTAGCTATGGAATTCAAAAAATCTCTATAAAGTGAAAGGAAGCTATTTTGAAAATTTATATCCCTGTGCAAACGTCCTTTTATTAAACTTTAAATCTTGAATGTTCCTGTCAATCAGTATATTTTATATACTTAAAACAAAAACATTTGTTATTTGACTTGTTATATGAAAGCGGGGCTATGGAACTAAATAAAATTTCGAATAAATTATTTTCCAACATGGATAATAGTTCAGTTCTTACAAGAGATAAAATAGAAGAGAAATACAAATGGGACCTTACGCATATATATGAAACCGATGAATTATGGGAAAAAGATTTTAAATGGGTCGAAGAAAATACCTGCCGTTATAAAAAATTTGAAGGAAAACTTTCGCAAAATTCGGAGATATTATTAGAGTGCTTAAAATTTGATGATTCGGTGGGAATAGTACTCGACAGACTTCATCTATTTGCTTCACTGGCAAAAGACAGTGATATGAAAGTGCATAGATATCAGGCAATGGATGAAAGGATTAGAAATTTGGCTTCAAAAGTTTTATCGGCAAGTTCATTTGTCCGTCCTGAAATTTTATCTATTCCAGGTGATAAATTAATAAAAGCTGTTGAAGGGAATATTGATTTAAAAATTTACAAGCATTATCTAGAAGATATTATTAGAACCAAAGCACATACTCTAAGTAAAGAAGAGGAAGAAATTTTAGCTTTGGCAAGTGAGACAAGTCAAATAACCTATAATACATTTTCCATATTCACAAATGCAGATATTAAATTCCCGATTATAAGAGATGCAGACGGAAAGGAATTTGAAATATCTCATGCGCGTTATTATTCTGCAATGTATTCGCATGATCGCAGCTTCAGGCAGCGTGTTTTTTCCAGCTACTATAAACAATTTAAAGATTTCTCCAATACATTTTCGGTCTTATTTAACGGGAATTTAAAAACTCATATATTTTTTGCCAGAGCGCGTAAGTATGTTTCATCAATAGAAGCTGCGCTTGACAGGAACAATATACCTGTTTCCGTATATGATAACCTAATTAAAACTGTTAATGAAAATTTAAAGCCCTTGCATAGATGGGCATCGCTAAGGAAAAAATTATTAAAAATTGAGGAGCTTCATTCGTATGACTTGTATGTGCCTTTATTCCAAACAGGTACTGAGAGAAATTATAGCTTTGATGAAGCAATAGAAATAGTTTATAAAAGTTTAGAGCCAATGGGGGAAGAATATCTTAAAGCACTTCGTACTGCATTTGAAAACAGATGGATAGATGTTTATGAAACACAAGCAAAAAGAAGTGGCGCGTATTCTTCCGGTACTACATTCGGTATACATCCGTACGTTTTATTAAATTGGACCGGTTTACTGAATGATGTGTTTACGTTAGCCCATGAAATGGGGCATAATATGCACTCATATTACACCGGGCAAACCCAGCCTTTTCCATATGCGAATTATTCGATATTTCTTGCGGAAGTCGCATCAACTTTTAATGAATCTTTACTTCTGGATTATTTAATAACAAATGCTTCGTCAATAGCGGAAAAACTCAATCTGATTGAAAAATATTTAAGTAACATTACCGCGACTTTTTATAGGCAGACAATATTTGCAGAATTTGAATTATTAGTCTATGAAAAAACAGAGAAGGGATACGCTTTAACACCGGATGTTTTATGTGAATTGTTTAAAGACATTTATCAAAAATACTGGGGACCAGATCTGGTTGTTGACGAAGAAGATGAGTACACTTGGGCAAGAGTTCCTCATTTCTATTATAATTTTTATGTCTATCAATATGCTACCGGTTTTGCGGCTTCTGAAGTTTTAGTGAAAAAAATAAAAGAAGAAGCTGATCCAGCTGTTAGAAAGTATTTAGGTTTCTTAAAAGCCGGAAGTTCTGATTATCCCTTCGAAATCCTTAAATCAGCCGGTGTAGATATGAATTCATCCGAGCCGGTCATAGCCATTACCCGGAAAATGAACCAGCTTTTGGATGAAGTCGAGCTATTAATTAAATAAAATTAGTGCAACTATATATATTATATAATCAAAATAGTTTTTAAAATGTACCAAATTGGAGCATCAATATTTAGTAATTATTATTTGTAAAAGTCATGAAAAAGTTTATTATCCTCGTTTCTGCTGTTTTGCTTTTTATTCATTCGTCTTTTTCCCAGAAGAGAGCTTTTACTATAGCAGATCTTTATAAAATTAAAAACATAAGTGCGCCGGTTGTTTCGCCGGATGGATTACTTATTACGTTTACTCTTTCCAGCTTTGATCTTTCTAAAGGGAAAACAAAAACCGATATATATGTAATGAAGTCCGATGGTGCGGATATAAAAGATATAACGAGTAAAGATAATTATGATTACAACCCGGTTTGGTCTAATAACAGTAAAGGTATCTATTTTGTCTCTGATAAGACAGGAATTCCCGAATTGTTTTATTACGGCTTTGACGTAGACAGCGCTTCGCAAATTACATATATTTCAACCGGTGTAAATAATCCAGTAATTTCGCCAAACGGTGAGGTTGTTGCTTTCTCTACAGATGTGTATCCTGAATGTGGTGCTGATGATAATTGTAATAGAATAACCGACTCGGCAGCTTCTAACGGTCCTATCCAGGCTTATGTTGCCGATCATCTCCTGTTCAGGCACTGGACTGATTACTCAGCGGGAAAATCCACTCATATTTTTATTTATGATTTTAAAAATAAAACCTATAAAGATTTAACTCCGGATAAATTTGTATCTCCCACTTTTATGCTTGGCGGCGGAATAGGTTATAACTTTTCTCCCGACAGCAAAGAACTTTGTTATGTTTCCAACCATGAACACCACCCTGAAGCAACAACAAATGCGGATTTGTGGATTGTGCCTTTGACCGGAGGCGTTGCGGTTAATATTACTGCCGAAAACAAAGCATGGGACGGTAGCCCGATATATTCACCTGATGGGAAATATATTGCATACAGAACTCAAAAAATTCCTAATTATGAATCTGATAAATTCAGAATAGCTCTGTTTGATACTAAAACAAAAGAAACAAAAATAATAACTGAAAATTTTAATAACTGGATTACTGATTTTGTATGGAACTATGATTCAAAAACAATATACTTTACCGGCGATGTGGAAGGGTATTCCCCTATTTATAAAATTGATATTGCTTCAAATAAATTAACCGAAGTTACAGGACAAAAATCAGTCTTGGGATTTGATATTTCGCCCAATGGAAAATTTATCTATTATTTGGCAAAAGCGGTAGATAAACCGGGTGAAATTTATCTTCTTAATTTGACAAACAATTTGACTATGCAGTTAACAGAGTTTAACAAAAAATTCCTTGAAGAGGTTGATGTAAAACCTGCAGAGAAGATGTGGGTTAAATGTGCAGACGGAAATAATGTTGAAGTGTTTATTGTAAAACCCCATAATTTTGATCCAAATAAAAAATATCCTTTGATATTAAATGTTCACGGCGGACCGCAGGGGCAATGGATGGATTCTTTCCGCGGTGACTGGCA
>CAZUCY010000129.1:0-10287 GCA_964618785.1 uncultured Ignavibacteriaceae bacterium
TTATAACCTCCCTGAGCCATTAAATTAGAATGAAAACCTTCAGGAGCTTCATTCAATTTTAAGTTAATAGCGCCGGCTGTTGCATTACCATCCATATCCGGAGTCAGTGATTTATATACTTCAACACCCTGTAAAACATATTGAGAAATGCCGGATATGTCGGTACTTCTGTTGGTAGAATTTGTAGAAGGGACCTGAATACCATCGATAGTTATTTCACTATATTTAGGGTCTAATCCCCGTATTACAACATTAGTGCCTTCCCCGCCGCTCCTTATCAGTGAAATACCAGGAAGACGCCCTATTGCTTCGGCAGCATTTGCATCCGGGTTTTCCTGCAAACGATCCGGCGCTACAACATTTACTATAGAATTAGAATTTATCTGCTCATTTATAGCGCTTTGCTGCCCCGCTCTTTGTGACGTTATAACGACTTCCTGACCTTCAATAGATGTTATTTCCAGAGTAATATTAGTCACAATAATCTTACCGGGCTCTATATCAATATCTAATACCTTTGTTGTATATCCGACATACGATATTGAAATTTGCTGCTTACCCGGGTTCACGTTACGCAAAATAAAATTCCCATCTATATCTGTTACTGTGCCATTATTTGTTCCAACAACCAATACTATCGCATACGGAAGGGGACTTTTTATATCAGAGCCTTTTACCTGACCTCTAATACCTCCTTTTGGTTCACCTGGCGAATAAGCTGCTTTATCAGACTTTTTTATAACAATAAAATTGTCAACTTGTGAAAACGACAGACCTAAATCCTTTGAAAGCTTTGATAATACATCACTCACAGCTGTCTCATTAAAAACCAGGGAAACTTTCTCATCAAGATGGATTTCCCTGCTGTTATAACTGAAAACTAGACCAGACTTTTGCTCAATTGTTTGAATGGCTTCTTGCAGTGAAACATTATTAATATTTACACTTATTTTGATTTTATCAATTTTTTGCGCATCTGTCGAAGTCATTGCGAACAAAAAATTTACAAAGAATATTTGTAGAAGTATACCCCGAAATGAATAAATAGCCATCATTTTGAGTTTCCTGTAAATGTTTTTTTTCATATTTTTTACCTTGGATTGGTTAAACAATTTGTTAATTATTGTTTAGCTATGAAAGCCATGACGATCTTGTACATTGTCATGGCTTTTTTTCAGCCTTCTATTGTCATAAATTGCCGGCAGAGTTGAGAAAAACGTTACTTCTTTTTAATCAGCATATTAGATTAAAAACTATTTTTTGAAATAAATAATCTTCTCTACTTGATCATTTTCCTTTAAGGCGTTGTAATCAAGCCCTGTTAACTTTTTAATTACTTCTAAAATTGTTAACAGTGATGCATTTTGAAAACTTGCAGTTATTAAATAATTTTTGAAATGTTTCGGTTCTAACTCAAATTTTACACCATACGCTCTTTCCAAATGAATGAAAACATTCTCAAGAGTTTCATCTTTAAACTTGAGCAAATTATCTTTCCATCCGATTATTTTATCTATATCAAATTCTTTGATATTATATGTTTCTTTGCTTGTACTATACAAAAACTGCTGATTTGGCTGAAGAGTCGCTAATTTATTATCATAGTTCATTTTATTCTCAGAAACATTAACCTTACCTTCAACAAGAGATATAGCTATTTCTTTTTCGGTTGAGTAAGCGCTAATATTAAATTTTGTTCCAAGAACAGTCGTTGATATATTCTTACAATGAACAATAAACGGTTTGCTTGTATCACGGGCTACTTCAAAAAATGCTTCTCCCTCCAAATAAACCTCTCTATTCTTATAAGAGGCATTGTTCGAATATCTTAGCTTACTATTTCCATTGAGAGTTATTTTAGTACCATCAGAAAAGTTGATAACAGATTTTTCACCGGCAAGTGTTTTCCTTTCATTCCATACTGTTATTAAATTCTTTTGTTTGCTAAATATACCTGTCTTTTGAAGGGACACATATCCGCCAATTATTATTAGCAATACAGCAGCAACAGCCGCAATCCTTTGAAGTACCGGGAGAAAGGTTATAGTTTTCACAAAGGGAAAGGATATTTTATGTTTAATTTCGAAGTCCGAATCAATTTTTTCACATACATTTTCCCAGGCAGCATTTGTATCAATATTAACATTTTCAAAACCCGCTACATCCCATAACTTTTTCAATGAAAAAATCAGCCTCTCATTTTTTTTATCTGCCAGAATCCATGAGTGTATTAATTCCTTATCCCCGCCTGTACATTCACCCGCGAAATATTTCGTAAGTAATTCTAAACTAATTTCTTCAGGGATTTCATTGTAAATCATTTATTTCTATTACATCCTAAATATATTTTTATTTATATGTATTAAGACAAGAATAAAAGATTTTCCTATGACAAATGGAAAAAATAATTTTTATTGATGTGGAATGAATGGCGCGTCAGAAATGATTTTGTTAACTACTCAACGTTGACTGAAGATAAAATATCTCTTAGTTTTTTAAAAGCCCTGGCGATTTGTGTTGTAACAGTATTTTCTGAAATCCCTAAAATTTGAGCAATTTCACAATATTTCAGCCCATCTTTGCGATTCATATTAAAAATAAGTCTGCAGCGCCCCGGTAATTTTTCAATTGCTTTATTTACAGCTTCAGACAGTTCCTCCTTAATTAGTTCTTCTTCGGGATTCATCTTATTATCAATAATGAGAAATAATTCATCTTCTTCCAAATTTTTTCCATGTGAAACTTTTTTAATATAATTTAATGCACGGTTTCTTGCCGCCGCATATAAATATGCAGATAACGAATACTTAATTTTAAATTTTTTATGTTTGTTCCAAATATCCACAAATAATTCCTGAACAATATCTTCAGCAATTGATGGTTCATCTATATAACGCATGACAAACCGGTAAAGCTTAGGATAATATTTTAAAAACATATCTTGAAATGATTTTTTCCCGCCGGAACGAATATTTACAACCCATTCCGATTCCAGAGTGTTATTTCTTGACTTTTCATTTGTCAAAAGTTTAAGCATAGAATTTCATTATTGTCAAAAAGGTCAGGTCTGCTCAAAATTATAATAGTTTTTTATTTAAAACAATCTTTATTTGATAACTGAACAATCAATTTCTTATATAGATATAAAAGTAATGCAATTTATTAGAACTTTTTAACTCAACTTTTAAATATGTATAATTAAGCTCATTATATAGATACAATTTCCCTGGATTTATTTCGGATTGACGTAAAAAAACTCCAACTATTATGCTAAAATATTTTTAATTTATAAATGTAACTCAATCTATCTTGAAGGACAAGATTGTATTTATATATTGCATCAGGCACATTGGTTCATAAATAAGGTAACCGCAGGAGGTTTGGAAAAAGGGTCGTCTGGTAAAATTACGATAGAAAAATCAATAAACATTCATTTGTATATTAGATAAAAATATTTCTTATTTTTATAATAACTTATAAAAAAATTTAC
Source organism: uncultured Ignavibacteriaceae bacterium (assembly GCA_964618785.1). GTDB lineage: Bacteria > Bacteroidota > Ignavibacteria > Ignavibacteriales > Ignavibacteriaceae > FEN-1297. The sequence goes on from CAZUCY010000129.1 coordinate 3,491, forward strand.
GTCTTTTTGAATAAGTCAAAAACAGCGGAGGTCTTATGTACAGAAAATTACTATCCTTTATCATAATATTTTTTTCAGTTATTGTAAATGCGCAATGGGTGCAAACAAACGGGCCTGAAGGGGGAACTATCTGGTGTCTTGCCGTAAAAGGGAATAATATTTTTGCAGGCAGCTATGGAGGGGTGTTCCTTTCAACAGACAACGGCAGCAGCTGGAATACCGATAACACCGGATTGCCGTTAAATACATTTATAGTTTCCATTGCGGTGAAAGATACAAATCTATTTATAGGAACCGGCAGTGATGGTATATATCTTAATACGAACCACGGCTTAAACTGGAATGCTGTAAACAATGGACTTCCCGATCATACGGGTATTAATGCTATATCAGTTATGGATACTAATCTGTTTGCCGGAACGGGAAGCGGTATATTCCTTTCCACTAACGATGGAACAAATTGGACTGCTGCAGACAGCGGACTTACCAGCACTTATATCAATTGTATTATTGGAAAAGATACTACACTTTTTGCCGGGACCAGAAATGGTTTGTTTCGTTCTTCAAATTACGGTAAAGAGTGGACCTTAGCTGATTCCGGTTTATCTAATACTAATATACTTTCGCTTGCTGTCGACGGTACAAAATTACTTGCGGGAACTAATGGTAACGGTATTTTTATTTCTACCGATAACGGCGCAAAATGGGATTCGGCAAGCGCCGGATTACCATCGGGTAATATTGCCGTTCTTTCTCTTAATTTTGACGGGGCAAATCTGTTTGCAGGAATTAACGACGGCATATTATATATTTCTAAAGACAACGGTGCAAGCTGGGCAGCTACTTACGGAATTACAAATACAGGGGTACATTCTTTTGCAGTAAACGGCAGTAATCGTTTTGCGAGCAATGATGACGGCGTATTTATTTCAACCAACGGGGGGCTTAATTGGAACCAAACGAATTCAGGACTTAAAGCAACTATGGTTCAATCACTTGTATTTAGCGGGACGAAACTATTTGCTGCAACCGGCAGAATATTTTTATCTAACAATAACGGCGTAACCTGGTCATCCGGAGTTGATTCATTGCTGAATATAAATTACATGGCAGCTGACAGCACAAATATTTTTGCATTTGGTTCATTCGGAGTGTACCTTTCTACAGATAATGGTACCAGTTGGAATAACAGGACAAACGATTTGCCGGCAGTTCCGCTTATGAGTTCTCTTGCGGTAAAAAATAAAAATCTTTTTGCCGGGCTCAACTATAATGGTGTTTTTCATTCCACTGATTATGGTTTAAACTGGAAGATTATGAACAACGGCTTACCGGCAAACACCACCGTATCATCACTTATATTTAAAGATACGAGTCTATATGCAGGGACATATACGGGAGTATATGTTTTTTCCAATACCGATACATTATGGAATGCAGTGAACAACGGTCTTACTGATACCTACATTAATTGTCTTACAGTTAACGGATCAGATTTATATGCGGGAACAGATAACGGCATCTACTATTCAACTAACAATGGAACAAGCTGGAATACCAAAAACAATGGAATTCCGGCATTTTCTTCTATTTATTCATTTACCACAGCCGGCGCAAAATTATTTGCCGGAACTAATAACGGTGTTTTTCTTTTAGCTGACAATGGCAATAGCTGGACCAGCGTGAATACCGGTTTATCATACAACACTAATATTTTATCTTTGACATCAGACAATATTAATCTTTATGCTGGGACCTGGGGTTCCGGTATGTGGAGCCGTCCGCTTTCGGAAATGATAACAGGCGTTAAAGGCGGGCAAAATAATTTGCCGGCAAGTTTTTCACTGCAGCAGAATTTCCCCAACCCCTTTAACCCCTCAACTATGATAAGCTACTCTGTTCCTATCACAAGTTTAGTTACAATTAAAGTTTATGATGTTTTAGGACGAGAAGTAATAACTTTAATTAACGAGCAGAAAATGCCTGGAAATTATAGAATAACATTTAATTCGGATAAGCTAGCAAGCGGGGTATATTTCTACCGGATGCAAGCCTACCTGTCCGGCAGGCAGGCAGGTAGTTTTGCGGAGACGAAAAAACTTTTATTATTGAAATGATTTTGCATTAGAATTACTTATGAGAGGCGTGTAATTGAGCGCGCCTTTTATTATTCCGGAATTTTCCGGCAGCTTGAAAAGGAATTATTTAAGCCGGTTTAAGAATATGCAGGAAAAACATGTTGTCTTAAAGAAATCGTATAAATAACTATTGCGGCAGAGTTGTGTTTTAACATAATCGGAAAATTTTTAATACTTAGAATTATTGAAAAACTTTCAATGAATTCAATTATTTTATTTCCTTTCAGGTTTATATACAAAATATATCTTCTTACATGTTTTGTATTACTTTTAGTCTTATTCTATCCGTTTTTACGTTTTTTCCTATCTAAAAAGGAGCGGTTCCCTTCAGCCTTTAAAATGATGAAATTTTATGGGAAATTGTTTTTGTTTTGCGCCGGAATTTTCTTAAAAATTAAGGGCAGGGAAAATATTATTGAAGATAAGCCTTTTTTAATCTGCTCTAACCACAGTTCATTTTTAGATATTCCCTGCTTATACTCAATATTTGATAATTACTTTGTGTTTACCGGTAAAAAGGAAATTGAAAATTGGCCTTTATTCCATATATTTTACACATCAGGGATGAACATATTAGTTGATAGGTACAATAAAATGGGAATATTAAAAGGATTCAAAAGGATGATGGAAGTAATTGATGAAGGACATCCCTTAGTGATTCTTCCCGAAGGTACAATTTCAAAGATTGCTCCAGGTCTGACAGAATTTAAAACCGGATCCGTTTCATTAGCTATTCACAAACAAATTCCTATTTTACCCATAACATTTACAACAAACTGGATAAGATTACAGCGCAAAGGATCGTTGAAAGGGAAAGCCAGCCCTGGAATATCAGAAGTTATTATACATTCGTTAATTTCAACAAACGGATTAACTAAAAATGATACAGATGCGTTACTATTAAAACTTCGTTGTATTATCAATTCACCATTACACAAAAAATATGGGGTTTAGAAATTGTCCGGTTTAACTGCGTAAAACGTTATAGGCGATTCTTACCTGTTTTTTCCGCTTGAAAATTGCACAAGTTTCCGCCTGAAAATTGGCGGCTAAAAATATTAATGAAATCGAAGAATTATTATAGAAGCTGAAAAATAAGACGTATTAAAGCGCTAATCTTTTAAAATATTTTTATACCGGCTTGCTGCCGCACAAGTTTAATATTATTACAAGGATTTTTTTGAAATTTATTTTTTGAAATTAATTATTGGAATAATTGTATGTATAAAATAATATTACTAATTTAATAACAGATTAAGAAATAAATACCGGGGTTTACATGGAAACAGGCGGCTATTTAAAAGGGAACGTTGAATATTTAAATTAAAATAATTATAAAAAACACTCAATATTTTTATTGTTATTTTTTAACTACTTTGAATATTGTTGAATGAAAGTAGAAATTTTAGCGGAGCAGAAATGAAAAAAATAATTATCATGGTTTTTTCTATAGTTTCAGCATGCCTTGCACAGACAAATTATATGTCTATTGTAAAGATAAACGGAACAAATACTCTATATCCTATTTCGACAATAAGGCTAATAAAATTTTCAAGTATTATTACTAATGTTAATGACCAAAAACTCGCAAACCAGGTTATAAATTCTTTCCAGCTATTTCAAAATTATCCAAATCCTTTTAATCCCAGCACAACAATAGAATATCAGATACCACAGACAGGTATGGTTCAAATAAACATTTTTAATATTCAAGGTCGTTCAATCAGAAGATTGGATAACTCCATCCATCAGGCAGGTACTCAAAGAATAGTATGGGATGGGAGGGATAATTTTGGAATGCAGGCAGCCAGCGGAGTATATTTCTGCCAGGTTAAATTTTCGGGAAAAGCAATTACAAAAAAACTCATGTTTATAAAATAAGATATTAATCAGAGGAAAAACAAAATGAAAAAACAATTAATAGCTATCTTGTTACTATTATCGATGCCATTGTTTTCGCAGACAAAAATGATTATATATAAAACCGATGGTACTATTGATTCTGTGCTATTATCGCAGATAGGCAGCATAAACTTTTCGACAACATCAGGCCCGGTTCCTACACAAGGTTTGGCTGCTTACTGGCCATTTGATGGAAATGCAGTTGATTCCAGCGGAAACGGATATAACGGCACAATATATTATGCAGCCCTTACACAAAATCGTTTCGGAGTAGACAGCAACGCATACAGCTTTGACGGTATTGGTGATGCGATAGAATTTGGAAATATATTGAACCAGGTATTTTGTGCCCCTGTTGCCAAATTTAGCATTTCAGGGTGGGCATTAGTCAGATCAAATGGATCAAATGTGAATAGTGTTATTATTGCTAAAAATGCAGGCGGCACAACCGGACCATACCAGTGGAGTGTGAGTTATTCATATGGAAATATTATTGGGGGAGTTTTCTCAGATACGCTGGCTCAAAATTATATTGAACTTGCAAGTCCGGTGTCTCTTAATCAATGGTTTCATTTTGTGCTTGTGTTTGATGGGAGTCAACCCAAGCTTCAGCGCGTTCAGTTTTATGTGAATGGTTCTAACGGTTCTGTTTCTTCATATGCAAATGTGGGTAATCTTGGCACTACTACAACAGCCAGTCAACAGAGTATTTCTATTGGCGCATCGCGCATACCTAATTCATTAGCATGGAGTGATTTTTTAAATGGAGATGTAGACGATATCCGAATTTATAACAGGGCGCTTAGCGCTGCAGAAGTAATGAATTTATATTTAGCTCCTAATTAAGAAGGATTCAAGTTTTTTCTATACATTCAGTAAAAATGTCCTGTAAAAATATTAAGTTCGATTGGTGACCGGACAGGCGCTCTATTGAGATGGGAGAGGAGCAAATATATATTGACTGCCATTTTTCAGTGCAACTTTAAGCTGCGACTTATAACGCACCGGTTAATTTATTTGAATATTGGAATAAATAGCACTAAATTGTTAAAGTAATTATACGAATAAAAATTACCTGAAAAGTTGTTTAATAAATATTACAGCGCCTGCAAAAAACTTCTGAAAAATTCTTTTCATTTTAATATTACCTTACATTTAAAGAAAAAACAGAAAGGATAACTACGTCATTTTAGTTTTACTTCGAATTTTCAGCTGCTTAGTCATAAGCAAATAGATCATCAATAAATTTTCAAGTAAACATCAAATTACAAAGTTTAAAAACGGCTGCCTTAAAAAAGAAACAAATAAAATTATCAATATAAAGAGGAAAATAAGGCGGCAGGTATAAACTCCGGTAAAATTTATGAAACTTGAGATTTAATATTAATTTAACCTAAGGGGAACCATTTTATGAGCAGAACTATATACAGATATTTAAATATTATTGCCTGTTTAGTTTTAATTCAGACAACGATTATCGCACAGGAAATCCCGGTTGCCGTTGGGAAAGATAATACATCCATCGGCGGCGGAGCTGATGACGGAACTAATTATCTATTAACAATAGTCGGGGATTCATTAGGGGGCAAATTCCCAACCGGCGGGGTTGGCGGTTTTATGAATGGGCGCTATATATTAGGAGCTACACGTATCGATCCGCAATTTTTAGATGGCGATGTATATATAAAAAGCATTGCTCCTTTAGTAACGGGCATAGATATAAAAGGTGACAACGGGCTGCCTTCTAAATTTGTATTAAGCCAGAATTTCCCAAATCCCTTTAACCCCTCAACTGTTATAAGCTACTCTGTTCCCAAAACGAGTTTAGTTACAATAAAAGTTTATAATATTTTGGGAAAAGAGGTAACAACTTTAGTTAATGAACAAAAATCTGCGGGTAATTATTCCGTACAATTTTACGGGAGTAAGCTGTCAAGCGGAATATATTTTTACAGGATGCAGGCTGGTAGCTTTGTACAGACGAAAAAACTTTTACTGTTGAAATGAGTTTCATTGGATAGGCGGAGTTGTTATGGCTCCGCCAAATTACAACAATTTAAAATTTTCGAAATAAAAATATTACATTTTGGAAATGCCCCGGTACATAATCAAAAGGGTATGTCCTACCCGTGCAGATGGCAGTCTGTTATACAGACAGTATAAATATTTCTACTTAAAAAGAATATGCTGCCTGCAAGCAGATACTTTTACCGGAGATGCCAGGGCTGACCGACAGCGGATATGAATTTGAAATATTTTCATCATGAATTTTTAATCCGGGGGCTACTATATTTCCCATTGAATAGCCTATAAAATATCCAAGCGGTAAATCGCTGTACCAGTGCATTCCTTTACTTACAAGACCCATTCCGAGCAGCCCGAGAAAAGGGTAACCGGCAGGTCTAAGCCATGTAATTTCAGGATAATCATTCGAAATTACCATTAAAACTGCCGTAGCTGCTGCAAGATGCCCCGAGGGAAAGGAATAATATTTTGACTCGTCTTTCTGATATTCTTCTATACTCGGGAAAAAATGCCATTGCCATCTGAAATTTGCCGCGTAAGCAGGGCTTTCGCGCCCTGTTACTCGTTTTAGCGCCTGAACCAATAAGCCGGTTGAGAGAACCGATTCTGCGATATCACTTGCAGCCCTTAATGCAACAGGGTCGCTGCAAATTAAGCCGTAAGAAGCAAACAAGCCAGAAAGCAAAAAATGAAATCTGCCATCACCCATATCAACAGCTAAATTCGAAGCTG
>CAZUCY010000130.1:0-10236 GCA_964618785.1 uncultured Ignavibacteriaceae bacterium
TGCATCATATCGGCGCTGCTCAAATATACCTCTTCATTGCCGTTGTTGTAAAAATAAAATATTCTGCTGTGCTCTAAAAATCTGCCGACAATACTTGTTACCCTGATATTTTCGCTCAATCCTTCCTTCTGTGGAATAAGACAGCATATTCCCCTTATTATCAAATCTATTTTTACGCCTGAATTGGAAGCTTCATATAATGCGCTTATAATTATAGGGTCGACAAGCGAGTTGAGTTTAATTATTATCTTCCCTTCCCCGCCGTTTTTTGTATTCCCTGTTTCTCTTGAAATAAGTGCGAGCATCTTTTCTCTCATGTTAATAGGAGCGACAAAAAGTTTCTTAAACTCTACCTGCTTCGAATAACCGGTAAGGTAATTAAAAATATCCGAAACATCCGAACAAATATCTTCATCACATGTAAATAATCCTAAGTCTGTATAAAGTTTTGCCGTGGAAGCGTTATAGTTGCCTGTTGAAAGGTGAACATATTTTTTAACGCCGTCGGATTCACGCCGGACCACTAACGTCATCTTTGCATGTGTCTTTAAACCAATCAATCCGTAAACAACATGCACTCCCACTTTTTCAAGCTCCCTCGCCCAGAATATGTTGTTCTGTTCATCGAATCTTGCTTTTAATTCAACTAAAACAGCTACCTGTTTGCCTAATTCGGCGGCTTCAATTAGATATTTTACTATTGGCGAGTCGGTCCCTACCCGATATAGTGTTTGTTTTATTGCCAATACTTCCGGATCGCGCGATGCCTGCTTTATAAAATCAATTACCGGCGCAAATGAATGATACGGATGATGAATAAGAATATCCTGCTGCCTTATTGTTGAAAAAATATTATCATCCTCTTCAAATACTTTTAAAACTACAGGGTGAAACGGCTTTGATTTTAAATGATAAACGGGAAGGTTGTATAGTGAAATTACATCGCTTAATCCAAGCGGACCGTCGAATACTTGAACGTCTTCTCTTTTTATTTCGAGATTCTCAATCAATGTATCGATCATAAACTCCGGCATTTGCTTTTCTACTTCAAGACGGACTACACTTCCAAATCTTCTCTGGCGTATATTTTCTTCAATAACCCTCAGAAGATCGTCAGCTTCATCTTCCTGCAGTTCAATATCCGTGTCGCGGGTTATTCTGAATCGGTGCGCTTCAAGTACTTCCATACCGGGGAAGAGTATGTGCAGGTTTGCTTTTATAAGACTCCCTAGCCAGAGGAATTTTGCTGAAAATACCCCGTTGGAATTATTCTTTTTGCCGGGATTAATAATCGGGTCTATCTGCAATAAGCGAGTCAGGATGCTTGGTACTTTTACACGTGCAAAGAGATTTTCACCATTAGGCTTTTTTACAAGTATTGCAAGGTTCAGGCTCAAATTTGATATATATGGAAAAGGTCTGCCGGGATCAAATGCAAGCGGAGTAAGAATAGGATAGATTTCTTTTTTGAAATAAGAAGTAAGAATTTCTTTATCGTTTTCCGGCAGGTCTTGATAATTTAAAATATCTATATTTTCCTTTCTTAAAGAAGGAACAATTTCATTAAGCCAGAGATCGTTTACCTGCAGAAGCATAGGTTGAAGCATTTTTTCAATTTTTTGAAGCTGAACAACCGGTGTCAAACCGTCAATTGTAAGCTCGGATACATTTGCTGCTACCTGATCTTTTAACCCCGAAATACGAATCATATAAAATTCGTCAAGGTTAGAGTGAAAAATGGAAATAAACTTTACTTTCTCCAGCAGTGGAAGATCCGGGTTCAATGCTTCTTCCAGAACCCGCCTGTTAAATTCCACCCAGCTTAAATCTCTGTTAAAGAAGTTTGCAGGATTGCTGTATTTTTTTAATAATTCTTTCCCGGTCATATTTTTACTATAAAATTATACCCAAGTAATATATAATAATTTTTAATCTTTTTCCGCGCAAAAGTCGATTTAATATAAAGAAATGGGATTTCTATAATAATTCCCGTTTCATTTACGTTTAATTTTATATTTGTTAATTCAAGAAAATCTTTTGCGGAATCTCTTGAGGCGTGCTTATCGGGGTGGGTCGTCTGGTACATTACAAAACCAAATCCTGCCGAACAATCTGAAAACGCCGGTATAAAAATAGGTACATCTTTTTTATAAGCAGCATAAATAACGGAGTTTTCTACTTTACACCCGCCGTTTTGTTCCATATATTTCCCGAACTCCCATAAGAACTCACGCGATGAGTATGTCTTTGGTTCAAGCTAGTTTCCTCGCAAATAGGTAACGCGTCTTCATCGATGTATGTATCGTGTATCCTGTCTATGTGAAGGTCTTTTTAATAAATTAGTATTGCTTAAGGGTGTGCCTATTTAATGCTTGTATTCGAGTGCTTAGAAAAAATCTTGGTCAACCATAAGAGCCCCTCTGGAAACAACCGCTTCTAACATATTGTTGTCAACTAAGTTATAAACAACACGCTTTAACCATGTGCTGAAAATACTTCCGGCAAGAGTCAAAATCACATTGCATTCTTTATCCATAAACATCCTGTGGTAAATTTTTGTTGCTCGGCTCAGGTCCCTTGCAGAAAAAGCCATTTTTCCATAACATTGACCAAAGATTCAACATTGTGTCCCTTTATGTCTATGTTCTTAATAGACTCTTTTAGAAAATCTTTTTTGGAAGCCATCTTTTTACTATTCTATTAAAAATTCTAACTGGCTAAAAATAAATTATAAAAATGAAACTTGAAACCAATAAGTACGGATTACTCACAACTAACGGAATTTATTATTTATAGTTTAGAAAAAAACTTTAGCTGCCCTTAAAATTCCCTGTTTCCATGGAACTCTATGAGATATTCCGCTTTTGTTTCTGAATTCATGCTCATGTTCAATATACCATTTATAATTTCTGATTAAAGCATCCTTGTTGGAAAACTTTGGTTTGAAGCCGAGAATTTTTTCGGCTTTTTCAATTGATACAAAAGAATCTTTAGATGCGGTTTCATAAACCCATTTGTATAATGGGGAAAGTTTTAACCTTTCAAGAAACCGGAGCGTAAAGATAATTGGCTTTTCGGGAAGACCGGTAATCTTTTTCCCAAAACCGGCATAATCAAGAACCGACTGGTAATCTTCTTTCATAGTTGTAAATTCTTTTGCGCCTATGTTGAATGTATCATTCACTTTTATGCTGTCCAATATTGAGCAAATATAGATTGCTTCGCAAAGGTCTTCAACGTCAAGAAGCTGATAGCGGTTTTTGCCGCTGCCTATCATTGGGAAACCTTTGCCGTCCTTTGCCCAGTTGAATAGAAGATCAAAAACACCAAGCCGTTCCGGTCCGATGAAAGATTTTGGGCGGATTACAGGCACGCACATTCCTTTAGCCCTGTAATTCAGGCATTCTTCCTCGGCGGCAATTTTTGCTTTGCCGTAAGCGCCCACGCCGTCAAGTTTATCATCTTCATATAACGGGTGATGATCGGGAATACCGTAAACAGCCGTGGACGAAATATGTATAAACCTCTTAACTTTATTTTTTTCCGCCGACTCCAATAAGTTCCGCGTGCCGGTAACATCCGTTGAATAAATATCTTCAGGCTTATATAACGGCAATGCAGCGGCAGTATGGATAACTATATCAATCCCCGCTAACAATTTATTTACTAATTCCTTATCCCTTATATCGCCGGTAATGATAGTAATTTTATCGTTCATATCAGCGTAATCAAACGGTGCGATATCCAATGAAAATATCTCATGCCCGTATGAATTTAAATACCTGACTAAATTTATTCCTAAAAAACCTGCTCCGCCTGTTATTAAAAATTTCATTAGATGCTTTCCTGGAAAAATATCTGAGAATAAATTTTAAATTTAACTATTTTAAGCCGTGCGTCCAAGTAATTTTGAGTAGTGTCAAAGTTTAAAATAATTATGAAATTTGGCTATTTCCATCGATTTATTTTATGTCTATAATCTTATAGTAAGTTGTTAAACGAATCATAATATCCTAAAAATCACGGTACCCTTTTTTGTTTATATATTTTGAATTGAAATAAGTAGGGGAGTTGTGCTTCATCCAAACTGTCTGGCATATATGTCAAATATTTTGTGTATTGTCTCTATTCCCCGGTCAACGTTCTGTCTATTGCACACCGTTTAGCTGAAAGCTTGCCAAAGTATTTTCCCTGCCATATAAAATATCCTCGGCTAAAATCCAAAGTTTATTCCTAAATTGCTGCGAATCCGGTCTAACAATCCTACAGTCTTATTTTATTTTTTAGCTAAAATGTATTTATACAAAATTTAACTTGCTGAAATATTTTTTTTCTTAAAATATATATTTTAAGAAATCTATTTACAAAAAATTCAAAATTATTCTGCATTTTATAAACAACATTTGAATAAACTGTGAAATAAAGGAGTAATATTCTTTTCATTATAATATTTTTCACAAACCTCTGCAAATATTACTATATCCATTTCTTCCTAGCTATGCTAATTTCTCACCAATTTTAGACCTGCATCACAAAGATTTATAATTTCCCAAAGTATGTTTTAGTGGGATTTGCTGCGTCATATCCCATTATTATTCCTTTTCGTATCTATAAATTCAAGAATAAATTTAGAGAAAGTGAATATTACTCTTAAGGCTCCTTATCCATTATTTAAGAATTTTTGTAAGGAGGATTTTTTATGTTTAGAACAAGTACAAGAAAAAATCTTTTAACAGACTTCATAATACCGGCGCTTTTATTAGTATTATGCTTCAATTGTAATAATATTCCGCAGGATAAAACTGATTATTCCGCTATAAGTTTGCCGCACGGTTTTAAAATAGACACTTATGCTGAAAATGTTGTTGGGGCACGTTCAATGGTATTAAGCCCGAATGGGATACTTTATGTGGGCACAAGAGATGCTGGAAAAGTTTATGCAATATTAGATACCAACCATGATTATAAAGCAGATGAAATAATTACCATCGCCAGCGGACTTGATATGCCAAACGGAGTTGCTTACAAAGACGGTGCATTATATGTTGCAGAAATTAACCGAATTATTAAGTTTGATAATATTGATTCTAACCTAAATCATCCTCCGAAACCTGTAATTGTATATAATAATTACCCCACCGAACATGCGCATGGATGGAAATTTATACGATTAAGCCCCGACGGAAAGCTATATATACCCGTAGGAGCGCCATGTAATATTTGTATGCCCGATAACCGTCACGGCTGTATAACAAGAATGAATACGGATGGCAGCGAGTATGAAGTATTTGCTACGGGTGTAAGAAATTCAGTGGGTTTCGATTGGGACCCAATAACAAAAGAACTTTGGTTTACAGACAACGGGAGGGATATGCTTGGAGATGACCTTCCGCCGGATGAATTGAACCATGCACCCCAACAAGGGATGAATTTTGGTTTTCCATATGTGTACGGTGATAATATACCAAACCCTGAATTTGCCGATCAGGATAAAAACTTGGATATAAGTAAATTCACTAAACCAGCTCAAGATTTAGGACCCCATGTTGCTTCACTTGGTATGCGTTTCTATACTGGCAATATGTTTCCGCCGGAATATAAAAATCAGATATTTATAGCTGAACATGGATCATGGAACAGAAGCAAGAAGATTGGATACAGATTAACCCTGGTAAAACTTGACAGTACCAGGAAGCCTATTAGTTATCAGCCGTTTGCTTATGGTTGGTTGAAGGGGGAACAGACAACAGGCAGACCGGTAGATATTCAGATTATGCCGGATGGCTCTATACTTGTTTCGGATGACTATGCCAATATGATTTATAGGATTAGTTATTCAAAATAGTATTTATTTAACATTTTTCAGCAAATTAAGTTTGGCGGCAAATTCAGAACTGAAATTCCGAATTATTTGTGAAATTTCATTATTACTTGTAGCTCTTAAATAAGTATCAGATATTTTATTAAATATTTGGAAAAAATGAATATTCATATCATCAATCATCATCTCTTTTGTCCAGAGATCAATGCCCATAGTAACCTTTTCTTCTCTATCCCATAAAGAAATCATCATAGAGCTGCACACCTTTTTCCCTTCAAATCCGGCATCAGTAGCTTCCCACTCAATTTTTTTCGGCAAATTTTTATCATCAAGCTGAATTGTAAATTTGATTTCAGAGGTCCTGGGCATTGTACTTTCTTTCATATTTTATTCATTTGTTATTTTAGTAAAGATAATAAAATTATTTATAAATATTTTTCAACCAAGACAAAAACATTTTACAATAATTATCCATTCCTTTAAGCTTTGTTTTTTCGTTCTTAAGAAACTATTTTTAATAAGGAGAATGTTCTGTCTATTATTTAAGGATTAATAATGAAAAATTTTAGAAAAATTATCATAATTTTCAATTGGATTTCTATTGTATTCCTTTTCACGTCGAATATACAAGCCCAAGATAACTTTGGGATAGGTGTAAATTTTGGCGGTGGTTCAATGGGGGGTAATCTGGTGAATTCGGGAAGTTTTAATACCTCACTATTTGTTGAAGGAAATCCGGGATTTGACGGTAATTATTTAATGCGCTTAACTTTTGTCTATATTACCGATATGAATGTGCTTTTACCTAATATTACAAACAGGTATTACCCTTTTTTAAAGGGTATTTCCCTCAAAGGGATTCAGTCCCAGGATTATGATAATTCAATTTATTCGGAAGAAGGACTTGGTATTCTCGCACTTAATGACAGAACTTATAGTAATTATAACCTGTGGGATTACGGAGCAGCATTTTCTGTGTTAGTTGGTCTTGATCTTAGACATGGAGTAGAAAAAGGATTTAAAATAGGGATAGGCGGAGAGTACGGCCTTACTTTTACCAATACATCTGTCAGGTATCTTTCAGTGTACCTTCAATCAATACTTTTCTTCTAGATGTTAGGGAATATCTGCCGCCCGAGAGTTACCGCTACGCGGTTCAGGATAGGTTTATTTGATCTCATTTTTCTTGGAATATTTGATCCATACAGGGTAAAGACAAAGTTGGAAATATGTTTTTTTTTACTACAATTATGCATTTGTAACATTCTAATTTTTTATAAAAGCCCGGCTTTTAAAATAGCCTATTAATATATCACTCAAATGAATTGAGACAAAACACCTATTTGCCTGCAATCATGTAAGTACTAAAGACAAATAAAAGGGATCATGAAGTTCCGAAAAATTCGTGATAACTTAATAAAATATTAATAACTGCCTAGCATGAATTAATAATTTATTTTTTTGAAAAGGCAGAGCCTGTTTTTAATTCTTCACTTAACCTTGCAGCCCTATACAAATCTTTTAATGCCTCCATCATTCCTGCGGAATGTACGGCCACAGTTCTGTTTGTTTCAGTTGTAAAAATAAAATTACCGGGAAGGCTTTCGATGTTACCGTCAAATGCCAAACCGACTATTTGGGCTTTCTCATTTATAACAGGGCTTCCTGAATTACCTCCGATAATATCATTAGTAGAAACAAAATTCATCGGCGTTTCTAGGATAAAATCCGATGGAGGATTTTGCCACTGTTTTGGTAAATCAAATGAACCTTTTTTATCGAAAGAATAATACCTGTCATACAATCCGTAAAATGTTGTGTACGGAGGCGCAATTGTACCGTTATAAGGATATCCTTTAACAACCCCGTCTGAAATTCTTAAAGTAAAAGTTGCATCCGGCGGAATTGACGTTCCATACTTTTCAAACAAAGCTTTACCAAGTTCTTCCGAATATGTTGCATCCTGCGAGGTAATTTCGCTTATTTTACTTTGCAGTTCATCTTTTTCCCGCTGAGAATTAATAATAAAATAGATAAAGGGATCTGCAGAATTCAAAATAGCCTCCGGACCCTTTTTAATTAGCTCCTTTATCTTAACAAGATCAGTCAGCGAAGAATTGCTAAGCATATAATCAACCGCATCCTGTCCCTTTTTACCGCCGGTTATTTTTACAATTAAATCATTATTTGCCCCAATATATTTATAAAACCGGTCAATTTGAGCTTTAAGGATTTCATTCTGCAACTCAGAATAAAATTTATCAGGTATTAGTTTGTTAATAGTACTATCCAATTTAGTTTCTTTATAAGCTTCTTCTTTTCCGTTTTCCGGAAGTTGTAATTGTTTTGCAAGATACACTAAATTCTTAGCAATTATAAAATACTGCGAACTTGTCTGGGGTATTATATTAAGGGCAAAATATTCGTTTGAAACAGCTTTAAGTTGTTTTTGCTCAACGCTAATCTTATCCCATAGATTGCCGTATTGCTCATTCAATTCAGGGTTAGATTTAACAGCTTCTTTAAATTTCCTTTCAAAATCAATTTTCTTTTGCATCAGGACAGGATCTCTTAAACCAGCAAGCATCCCTGTGTAAGCTTTTTGAGAATTAGAATAAGAAAATAAACGATTCTGAAGTTCGGCGGTTTTTTCCGGGTGTTTTGCAATAACACTGCTGTAAATATTCACAAATGAATTCATCAATTCTAAATTGCGCGGATATTGAATATCCCTGGCATACTGGAGCTGTGCAATTGTTTTCAAACGGTCGGTATGCCCAGGATTTCCAACTACGAAAACGGGCTCGCCGGGCGCAGCGCCATTTTGGCTCCAGTGAAAATAATGTTCAGTCTTTAATGGTTTACCGTTATCATAAACCCTGAAGAAATTACAATCAAGATCGTACCGCGGGTAAGTAAAATTATCATAATCACCGCCGAAATATCCAAGCGCTGCTTCAGGAGAAAATACTAACCTTACGTCATTATACCTTTTGTACCCATATAATGAGTATTTGCCTCCGTTAAAGAGTGTAACTATCTGAATTTTTAATCCTGTTGATTTCCCTTCCGTAACTTCAAGGTTTTTTATAACTCTTTTTTCATTAGCAACTTTTTCTTCAGGAGTTTTTCCTTCATTACTTGCTGATTGAACTTCGCTCGTAACATCTTTTATTAACACTAATTGATCAACAAATAAGCCGGATACCGATCTTTCATCTTCTAACGTGGCTGCATAGAAACCGTTATTATATAAATCTTCTCCAGGTTTAGTCACTTCTTCAACCGATTCCCGTCCGCAATGATGATTTGTCATAACCAATCCGTCTGCGGAGACAAAAGAAGCGGAGCAGTAATTTGCAAAACGCAACGCAGACATACGTACATTCTTCAGCCATTCTTCAGTCGGTTGGAAATTATATTCTTTTTGGAAATACTCTAAAGGCGGGTAATCGAAAGTCCACATTGTACCTGTATCATACTTGCCCGCTTGAACGGTATCAAGTTTTAACCAGCTATTTGAAACCCGTGTTCCATTTTGCGAACTAGAACAACCTGAAACGACAAATATTACCAGAAACAAAACATAAAAATAATAGATTTTTTGTAAGAAGTATTTCATAACTATCCCTTTATTAATAAATTAAACAAAGTTTTAATCCAAAATCTTTTGTGTAAATAAATGTTGGCTCAGTAATTTCAAATTTTTTAGTACCGCTGAAGTAAAACACAGATTGGGTTTCTTTTGCAGGGTATTACGGATAAAAAAGAAGATACCACTCTCACCTTTTCCTATAAAGTGAAAAGAATTTACAACAATTTTCCGGTTGCTGAAGAAATAAAACAAGGGATCAGATGTATGAATCCGGCTGATATAACGGTTCAATTTCCCATTCATCTTCTATAGTACCGACACAGTGCGAACACTTTGGTACGCTGAAAACTACCTTTTCTTCATTCGGTGTAGCGCGAACAAAGTTCAAAATTGTTTTACAGCTTGAACATTGTACAACATGTGAAGTAGTAGTTTTTGTGCTACATTCAGGACAAAGAAAACCCAATTCGCCGGGTGTTTCTTGCGGATTCACCAGAAATATAGCATTACATTTTGAATTGTTGCATTTTGCGAAGTGCCATTTAACAGTATATTTAGTTGCGATAATTCTAACCCTCATATTTTTCAATATTTAAAAGTAAATAGTTATTATATGAAAATCCATTCAAAAATAATCCCCTTTAGTTAAATATTTTCAATTTAATCAATTGTTTATTATTTTAAATTAGATTTTCAAAATTATAAACTTTTAGCATATAATTTTATTCCATAATATTTCCACAAACTATCTATTAATTAATATGATATCAAAATTTAACCGGAGTTTAACTAATGGACAAAATAGAATGTTTTAAAGCCT
>CAZUCY010000131.1:0-10030 GCA_964618785.1 uncultured Ignavibacteriaceae bacterium
GCCTGGTTAAATTAAAAGTGTTTAATATCTTAGGTCAGGAAGTAGCTACTTTAGTAAATCAAGAACAAAAAACCGGTAACTACACAGTTAATTTTGATGCTTCAAAATTAGCAAGTGGAATTTATTTGTATAGAATTCAAGCCGGCAATTTTTCTTTAACAAAGAAGATGACACTTTTAAAATAAATTTAATCTGTAAACACTTGATATTGTAAACTTTATATCCTTATTAATATTTTTTAGCTTATCAGGTCATGCCGCTGGTATCGATTCTTAGAAAATTGCTAAAAAAGATTTGTAAAGCAAAGAAGGATACTCTAAATGTTTGGAGGTTCGGAATGCAAGTTAAGATAAATTATTTAAGCCGGGTAAAAAAATTATGCAAAGAAAAATTATTTTACAGCATTGGTTTATATTATTAGTCTTTCTTGTTCCATTAGCAGTAAAGGCTCAAGCATTGACTGGCAGCCTGGGCATTACAGCCGCGCCAATGGACAAGGAGGCAATTCGCGTGGGCGGTCAGGTAACCGACTTTACTATGGAGCCTGGAGAAGTGGATCAAGCGCTCGTGTTTAAAGATCCGGCAAACGAGCAGACGGTACTCTTCGATTTGGTTGAGGGCGGGGCAATTGTTTCATTGAAATACCGTAATGTAGAATACATATGGGGATATAATGGCGGAGGGCTATTACAAATGTCTTTCCATGATGGAAGGAGCGACAGTCTTTGGGATGGTGATTACAATCCAACTCAAGCCGGAGACGGAACAAACATGTCACCTGTTACTGGCGTTGCTTGTTACGGTTCTGATTCGGTGGATATCATAACTATGATGCTTGATTTCAATCATAACAACGAATGTTACAAACATCCGCTCATCTCTGTTTGGGGTGGAAGGATTGATACTACCACTATTCCAATAAGCTACTTCTCTCCTTATATACTCGAAACCACCGCTCACTGGGTACCGAATCCAGGCGGCGAACCTAAATACTACCTTGTGCTCAATGAATGCATCACTCATATTACCGGCGAAAAAATGGGTCCGTTAGATTATGATTTTGCCGACTATCAAACCTGGAGATTTGGTGTTCGTACAATCAGTCCGGAAAACTGCCCGTGCTCGCCATCGTCAATAAACTATATGTCGGGAGGATTATATTCAGATTCAACACGTCAGGAAGGCCTGGCAATCGCAATGCCCAGCAGCAACTTTCCGGATAGTAAAGTAGGCGGCAGTTTCAATAGCGATTACATGTGGCGCAACCATAATTTTCATCTTTTGGCATCAGAATCACTAGATGGAGTGGCATCAAAGAAGTTTGTGTGGTATGTGATGGTTGGTCCCTGGGATAAAGCGCTTCAATTTTCACAAAAACTCGGTCTTTCAGGAGGTGGGCGATGAGGAATAGAAATTATAACAATCAGAAAGAACTTAGTTTAAATAAACTAAGAATGCAATTCTTTTTATTTATATTCACTTTTATCTTATTAGCCGGTGTCACCGTAAAGTGTCAGGAAATGCCGGATGTCAGGGGACATACAGAAGAATACCCTGTGAATATAGCTAATTACTGGCAGCCGGGCCAACCGCTTAAAAGTGTGCAAGTAATTGTATTGCGGGATCCGTCGGGCGAACAAGAAGCACGGTTCGATTTGACTCACGGAGCCACATTAATTTCATTGCGCTACCGCGGACACGAACTTTTGTATGGTAATAGCGCCGGCGCAAACATTGAAATGTTTTCTTTTCGTCACGGTACTGAGGAAGATTTAAAGGGCTTGAGTCCTTATTGGTCAGCCTTCCACCCAAGTCAAGGCGGGACAATCATGTGTGTTCCATCTACAACTGCTGGTGTAGCCTGTAATGGAGAAAAGTCAATGCAGGCTTTTGCCATGATGGTGGATGCAGGTGTAAATAACTCATTTCAAAGAAATCCTTTGCTTGCCGTGTGGAAAGGCAAGCTAAGCGGTACTTTCCCGCCCAGCTATTCCACTCCTTACACTATCGAAACCGATGCCAGTTGGATTTCGAATTCAAATGGAGAGCCGAAATATTATCTAAAACTTCACCAGGCAGTTATGAATATCCGGTCCGATGACTCGGGGCCTATGGATTGGTACTTAGAGGTTGCAGCGCCATGGTCATTCGGCTACTATTCGGTCTATGCGCCCAAAAACTGCAGTGAAAAAAATCCCTGCTCCAGCGCAACAGCGCCGGTTCTTATGGCAGGGCGATATCAGGATTCATCACGGACTCACGGCTTTGCAATTGTTGTTCCGACTACAAGCTGGAAGACGGATCGCGCTTATGTGCAGGGAAATGCTGAATACGTAGTCCTCCTTTCTGGAGCTGTTTGGGCTGCACCCAGACACACTTTTGCTGTGGTTCTATCTCATCCACTCAATGGCTTGAGTGAATATTCATTCGATTGGTTCGTATGTGCGGGAAGCTGGAATAAAGCGTGCACTTTTGGAGAATCCTCGATAAGTCAAAGTCAATCCAAAGCGGCAAAATTCACCCACTAAAATTTGTACCTTGCCGTTAGACTGGTAGTGCTTATTATATTTGTAGTAAAACGCGGTTAATAACGAATAGCATTTTTTATCTATTAATTAATTTATTTTTCACGGACTATAATTATTCAAGTGGAGTAAAAAATTATGCAAGGAAAAATTATTTTACGGCATTGGTTCATATTATTATGCTTTCTTTTTCCATTAACAATAAAAGTTCAAGCATGGACTGGTAGTTCAGACAGTACAGTAACGCCAATGGACAAGGAGGCAATTCGCGTGGGCGGTCAGGTAACCGACTTTACTATGGAGCCTGGAGAAGTGGATCAAGCGCTCGTGTTTAAAGATCCGGCAAACGAGCAGACGGTACTCTTCGATTTGGTTGAAGGCGGGGCAATTGTTTCATTGAAATATCGTGATGTAGAATATATATGGGGATATAATGGCGGAGGGCTCTTGCAAATGGCTTTCCATAATTCGAGGAATGACGGTCTTTGGGAGGGCGATTACAATCCAACTCAAGCCGGAGATGGAACAAACATGTCGCCTGTTACAGGCGTTGCTTGTTACGGAACGGATTCGGTTAATATTATAACCATGATGCTCGATTTCAACCATAATAACGGATTTTACAAGCATCCGCTTATCTCCGTGTGGGGAGGAAGGGTTGATACATCTACTCCTTTAAGTTACTTCTCTCCTTATATACTCGAAACCACCGCTCACTGGGTACCGAATCCAGGCGGCGAACCTAAATACTACCTTGTGCTCAATGAATGCATCACTCATATTACCGGCGAAAAAATGGGTCCGTTAGATTATGATTTTGCCGACTATCAAACCTGGAGATTTGGTGTTCGTACAATCAGTCCGGAAAACTGCCCGTGCTCGCCATCGTCAATAAACTATATGTCGGGAGGATTATATTCAGATTCAACACGTCAGGAAGGCCTGGCAATCGCAATGCCCAGCAGCAACTTTCCGGATAGTAAAGTAGGCGGCAGTTTCAATAGCGATTACATGTGGCGCAACCATAATTTTCATCTTTTGGCATCAGAATCACTAGATGGAGTGGCATCAAAGAAGTTTGTGTGGTATGTGATGGTTGGTCCCTGGGATAAAGCGCTTCAATTTTCACAAAAACTCGGTCTTTCAGGAGGTGGGCGATGAGGAATAGAAATTATAACAATCAGAAAGAACTTAGTTTAAATAAACTAAGAATGCAATTCTTTTTATTTATATTCACTTTTATCTTATTAGCCGGTGTCACCGTAAAGTGTCAGGAAATGCCGGATGTCAGGGGACATACAGAAGAATACCCTGTGAATATAGTTAATTACTGGCAGTCGCGCGAGTCAATTAAATCGGTGCAGGTAGTCGTTCTGCGGGATCCGTCGGGCGAACAAGAAGCACGGTTCGATTTAACTCACGGAGCCACATTGATTTCGCTGCGCTACCGCGGACACGAACTTCTATATGGTCATAGCGCCGGCGCAAACATTGAAATGATGACTTTTCGTCACGGTACTGAAGAAGATTTAAAGGACTTGAGTCCTTACTGGTCGGCGTTTCACCCAAGTCAAGGCGGATCAAGTATGGAAGTTCCATCCACTACTGCTGGTGTTGCCTGTAATGGGGAAAAGTCAATGCAGGCTTTTGCCATGATGGTGGATGCAGGTATAAATAACTCATTTCAAAGCAACCCTTTGCTCGCAGTTTGGAAAGGCAAATTAAGCGATAGCTTTCCGCCCGGTTATTCCACTCCGTATACAATTGAAACCTATGCTAGCTGGGTTCCGAATTCTAGTGGCGAGCCGAAATATTACCTGAAACTTCACCAGGCAGTTATGAATATCCGGTCTGGTGACTCGGGGCCTATGGATTGGTACTTAGAAGGCGCAGCGCCATTGTCTTTCAAATACACAGCGTTCTATGCGCCTAAAAACTGTAGTGAAAAAACTCCCTGTTCGAGCGCAACAGCGCCGGTTCTTATGACAGGGCGATATCAAGATTCAGCACGGACTCACGGTTTCGCAATAGTTGTTCCGACAACAAGCTGGGCGACTGACCGCGCTTATGTATTGGAGAACGCTGAATATGTCAAACTTCTTTATGGAGCAGTTTGGGCTGCACCCCGGCATACTTTTGCCGTAGTACTATCGCATCCGCTCAATGGCTTGAGTGCATATTCATTTGATTGGTACGTATGTGCGGGAAGCTGGAAGCAAACTTGCACTTTTGGAGAATCTTCGATACGTCAAAGTCAATCCAAAGCGGCAAAACTTACACACTAAAGTCTTCCACTTTCTATTAGACCGTAATGTATATGTGTTTAATGATGAAGGGAACAATGATTCGTATTTGCTTTTTTTGAATCATCCAAACAAAGCACTATGCAAACGCCTGTATTGTAGAAGTCAATGAACCCGGCTATTTGTTCCCTTGCATCCTCAACATATACATGGTTTAGTTCTCTTGGAGAGTTTTAATTGTTGTTCATATATCTAAATAATTATAATAGCGGGAATGTTCATGTGTAAAATAAAATTATGGTTTAGTTTCGTTGTTCACAATTATTTGATAAGAAATTATCAGGTAAAATATTTATTACTATCAATTATTACTGTTTTACTTTTGAGCGATACTCAGGCAAAACAAAATTTCGTAGAAAAGCACTTAGAAGTATTTAAATATCGAATAGCCATTATCGGGAATCCGTCGGACCCCGATACAAGGTATGATGATATTCAGCTTAAAAAGCTCAAAGAAGAAGGGTTTAATACGGTTCAATTAAATATTGCCTGGGGTAGCAGGCCTGCTGATGAACCTTTAAATCTTGAAGATATTTTAGCTTATGAAGGGGAAGCGCCATCCTCCGCAGTTACAAAACGTTTTGATGAGATAAAAAGACGAGCCCAAAAGGCGAAAGAATGTGGCTTCCGCACATTATTTCAGTTTGGAGCGCCTTTAATTCGAGAATTATATAAAACTATTGGCGATCCAAAACAAATCGATAGTGCAACATGTGCAAATGACATAAATGATCCTATCATAATTAAAAGATACCAATACCTGCTCTCGCAATTATCAGAGAGAATTCCTGAAATTGATGATATTATGATATATACAATGGATCAGGAAGCATGGCTGGGAAATGAATTTGGCAATTGTAATTTGGATAAAGGTATCCCATTAGATGAAAAAATCCCTCCTTTTTTAAAAGAGCTTTGCTTTTCGTGGACTAAATATCATCCTAAAGGTATTATGTGGTGGGAGCCTTGGGAGCTTTCAGCGGGAGAGCTGTTTGCAATCATTGATAAACTTCCTCAGAAGAATTTTGGATTAATTCTACATAGTAATGTCGCAGAAGTACAGGCTTCCAGACCGGTGGACACCTGGTTTAGAAATGTAGTTGCCTTAGCTGCGCAAAAAGGGATTCCTGTAATCGGAGAAATTTTTATGAGTAGTTCTACAGAAGAGGTTAGTCCATTAATTAATGTTGTTACCCCAGGTTTGGCTTACCGTCAATTAACAGCTCTTAAATCGGTAAAAAATCTTTCAGGTGTGAAGGAATATTTTGGAATATTACCGGTTCGTAATGATCCAAACCTTAAAATGACTGCATTATTTCTCAAAAATCCAAATATAGATTTAGATGAAGCTTTAATAACTCTATCTAAAGAATATGGAAAAGCATATAAAGATATTCTTAATGGATGGAAGGAATCTACCTTAGGTTACAGCTTAGCCCCATGGGATGCAACCTGGCTGTACAGACTTATTTGCCAGGATGAAAACCAGAAGTACCATGACTGGAAAGCATTCGAAATTATCGGACAAGTTGCTCATTCTCCGGATTGGGAGTCTACAAGAAGGTCGATATTTATGTTTACGAAAAATGAATCTTTGGACCCCTGGGTGATAGAAGATGTCGGCATTAGATTCGGCATTGCGGCTGATCATCTTGAAAAGAGCATACTCTACTACAAATCCGGTTTAGCTTCACTCTCGGATGGTCCCATTAAAAAAGATGTTGAGTCCTGGATAAAAGATATTTTATTGTTAAAAACATTATTCCGCGACCATAGTCTGCAAGCGATGGAAACATTGGCTGCATACAATATCAGGAGGACTTTTGAAGCAAATGAAAAGGTGCCGGAAAAGTTTTATAACAGGCTCAGGGATTTTCTGGTTAAAGATGTAGAAAATCAAAAGGGATATATAATGCCGCACAAAGATTCAATTTCTGCCGAAGTAAAACTAAGTGAATTTGATCAGAATCCTGAACAATGGGTAAAAAATAATTTAGTGTATTTGCCTGCTAATTAAAGTTTTCAGATACCATATTATAAATACCACTTAGTCTTTCTTAAATAATTTAAAATATTATTCTAAATAAATATTGATAATAAAAGAGGATTCATTCTTTAAAAAGAATGGACCGCTCTAATTTAATAGGGGCATAAGCAAAAGAAGGATATATGATGAAACGGATAGCAACATTCACTTTTTTCATTACAATACTATTAATCAGTGCGAACATTTCTGCGCAAAATGCCCGGCTGATCCTGTCAGGATCGTTTAAGGGTTATGGTGACATTTACAGTCCAGAGATTGTTGGAAACCGTATGTATTTTGGCGGTTGGTACAATGAAAAAGATTATCCGTGCGATGCTATATGGGTTACTGACCTTAAAAATTTATCACGTGCAAAACGTATTATCAGGATGGATAGTATACAAGTAAATGATCCATCCATTGCCGGAAATAAATTGTTTATGACTTATAATCCTGATATATATCTGCCTGATTTGGATGTACCTGTTGCCGATAAGAAGGTACATAAAACTTTTGGCCCCGGAAAGTTTGATATAACCCATACAAAAGTAGCTGTAAGTACAATAATTAATAGTGACAGTGTATCTCAACCGGTGCCCATAATTGAAAACGCATGGCTTCCTTCCGCCATACAAACAGACAATTTGTATCTATATTATAATATTGCAGGATCAGGCAAGCTTATGAGGGCCAAACTTTCAGGCGATATAGTTGTGGATACAGTTATAACGACTTTTGACTCCGGAACCGAATCAAATTATTATCCGGTAAATGTTAATGTAAAATTTTATGACGGGATGTATTATTTAGTGGGAGATTACACTTATTGTAATAATGGCACAAATATCTATACGCTTGGACTTTGGTTAAGCAAAGATGGGATTAATTTTACAAGCTACAAATTTAATCCAATACTTTTACCGGATAGTGATAATATAATTGCAAGGACTGCTTTCTTTATCAAAACAAAAAACACTTTAAAAATATGGTTTGGTCAACAGAAAAAAGACTGGTGGAAGAATGCAATATTTTATAAAGAAGTTAAATTAAAAAAAATGTAGGGCATAGAGCCAATAACTAAAGTAGGTTTCCAAACCGGATAATGATAACTGTTTGATGTTGAAGTATGTCAAATGTAAAACATTACCAAAGCATATGGTCGACTAAGAAATTATGTCTTTAATGGCTGGTTTGTAAGCTGGTTACAAAAAACACAATAAGCCTTCAGAAGTATATTTTAATTCAGTGAGAAATTTAAGAATCCAAATAATATTTATACACTAAATCAAGCTGACAAAAAAGGAAAATTATGAAAAAGTATCTTGAAATTACTACTATTTCAATAAATTGGATTATGGTTCTCATCTTTTATCTAACGGTATCATTTAGTTTTATCAAAGCGGACCAACCGACATCTCCCGGAACTGTAGTATTTAAAGGATATGATATATATTCAACGACAATTGTAAAGGAAGGGAATATCTGGAAACAGTGGTTTGGGGGATGGTATTATCAATCCGATATGCCCTGGGACAGGATTTACTATTCATGTTCCTCAGACAGTGGTGTTACATGGAGCGTTCCTCAACTGGCATTTACCATCGCTGAAGTTCAGGTAAATGATCCCGATGTTTTAAGGTTATGGGATTCAGTAAATGCCAGATATTATTATCTAATGTATTATACTTACTGTCCAAGCGGTCTTGGTGACCCCACAAATTATGTGGGAGCATCTACAAGTCTTGATGGAATTAATTGGACTCATCATGGGGTTCTTATAGGGGCTAAGAATGGAATCGATTCTGACGGTGCATGGTCGCCCAGTGCTTATTCTGTAGATTCAACGGGCAGTACTGTATATTTGTATTATCACAATAATCATCCTGATGGAAGAATATTCAGATCAACATTTAGCAATAATGGATTGACGTTTAATGACACTACTACCATTTCTGTAACCGATGCAGGGACATTTAGAGTCAATGTAGATGTATCCAGATCACCTGATGGGAAATGGTGGATGTTTTATAATGGCGCATCATTAGTCGGGAATTTTAATGTTTGTAAAATGTATTCTAGCGATGGAATTAATTGGTTTGAAAGTGGATATAATCCTATTCAAGTGTTCGATAGTTTGACAACTACTACGCCATATGTTGTATGGACGGGGGATACAACATACCAGCTTTGGTACGGATATGGTCCTACATCGTTTTTAGGTTTTTCGGTATACAAACAAAATTATATCAGTCAGGCAGAATATATTTTAGAAGTAGCTGCTTCATCTATGGCATTACCATCAATGGATGCTGCACAAGCAATCGATAGTAATCCATCTACATTTTGGTCTTCAGCAGGTCACACTACCGCAAGCAATGTAGAATGGATATATATAAACTTGGGTTCTACAAGCAAAATATCCCAGGTGACTTTACTACCCAGAGTTGTATCGGGCAAAACAATGTGTTTCCCTGTCAATTTCAAATTTCAGTATAGCCTAGACGGCAGCAATTGGACAGATATAGACGGGCAGTCATATACAAATTATTCTTGTGCAGATACTATAGCGCAAGAATTTAATTTTGGAAGTGCGGTTACTGCACAATACATAAGATTATATGCAACAAAATTGAATCCGGATAGTTATGGTAATTATTATTGTCAAATTGCCGAGATGCATGTAAAAGAAATTACTTCCGTGAAAAATGGAATTTCCAACCAGCCAAAAGAATACAGCATATCGCAGAACTATCCCAACCCTTTTAATCCATCAACAGAGATACAATATAGTATTCCCAAAAGCGGAATTGTTACACTTAAGATTTACAATATATTAGGACAAGAGGTAGCTACTTTAGTCAACCAGGAACAAAAATCCGGAAACTACACAGTAAATTTTGATGCTTCAAAGTTAGCAAGTGGAATTTATTTGTATAGAATACAATCGAGTGATTTTTCTTTGACAAAGAAGATGACGCTCCTAAAATAAGTTAAAAAGGTGTAATGGAATATCTAATACGGACATAACTATTTATTATTAAACCACTTACAGTATTGTCCGGAATAAATGTCGATGGGGAAAGCAGTTTATTTTAAGGACTGAAACCACTCTATTTTTTAGTCTTTTTAAAATATAGGAGGTTTGTTTATGCAGGGAAATAAACTATTAAAGCATC
>CAZUCY010000132.1:0-9894 GCA_964618785.1 uncultured Ignavibacteriaceae bacterium
TGCATGATTGGACTTCAGCAGCAGTTGTGCTAATAGGTGATGAGCTTTTTCGTTAGTAATAATATAATTTTAGAATAATTACATTAAAATAACTAATGTATGGCAGTGAATGATGATTGATATAAATAAACCTCTCGTATTTAAATACATTAAATTATTTTATTAAAATATTGTCGGGCATAACAATAACCGGTACACAAACCGTCTGCTTTACATCAACAATACCGGTGCGTTTGTTCTTACCGGTGACAAGCTGGTAATTCGTTTTGCACATGATCAATTTCTATCGGGAACATTTATAACTGCAATAATTCGTGGTGATAAAGGCAAGTGGCTTCAGGATTGCGATAGTATAACTTCATTTTATATACGGAGGTAAAAAATTGGGACTAATTTATGAATTCTAGAGAACGTGTATTGAAAGCTTTTAAATTATTAAAAGGCGCTCCCGATAGAGTCCCTGTTCAATTTGATTTATGCCGGCAATTGTCGGATTATTTTGGTAATGAACTAAACATCCCGGTAATCTATACAGATAATTTATATGAAGATGTTACTTATAGGATAAGCGCCAATGAGGTAAGAACTGCTATGGGAAGTGATGTTGTAATTACCGGCGTATCTGTTTCAGATAAATTCAAAATAATTAATGAGCCGGATGGTACATGGCTTAATGAATACCAAATGAGAATGCGCCGGGGTGAAATTTTTGTTGAAGTAATTGATTATCCTCTTGAGCATTCTGAGACAAAAACTGATATAATTACATATAATTTTCCTGATCCCGATGCATCCGGTAGATATAGGGATGTTGAGGCATTGGTAAAAAAGTTTCACGATAAATTTTTAATTTTTGGAGATATTGAAGTTACTGTTTTTTCGTTGGCACAACAGTTAGTGGGGAAAGAAAAACTATTAGCAGATATGATGATGGAAAAAGAATATGTAGTCCCTCTGTTCGAATCCTGTGCAGAATTCCAGACACAAATCGGATTAAGGTTAATAGACAAAGGTGTTGATGCTATATGGGTCGGCGACGACTTTGGTAACCGGGAGAGCCTTATTATGTCTCCTGAAATATTTCGCACACAATTGAAACCACTTTATAAAAATATGATTGATAGTTTTAAGGCAGCTAAATCAGATATAATTCCTATTCTGCATTGCGATGGTGCGGCTAGCGAATTATTAGACGATTTTTGGGAAATTGGTTTCAGAGTATTTAATCCTGCACAGCCTGGAGTTCCCGGGCATTCGCCTAAGTATCTGAAAGATAAATTTGGCGCTAAATTTTCATTTTGGGGCGCAATTGATCAACAGGATTTGCTGCCTAATAGTAGTGACAAAGACCTTGAAAATGATATTATAGAAAAAATTAAATTCCTTGGCAAAGACGGCGGTTATATGATTTCACCGGCTCATATCATTCAAAATGATGTGTGTCCTGAAAGAGTAAAAAAATTTATTGAGTTATGCATTCAACATGGAAAGAATTAAAAATGAAAAATACTAAAAAAATTACTCCTTTTATAATTGTCCTTCTCCTGATTATATCTCTTTTCTTTTATGGATTTGAGGCAAAGATTTTACTGTCCGGTGGTTTATCAAAGAACCGGAATACTGATAAGCCTAATCTCGATAGGAAAAATGAATTAAATAAAAGTTTCCCGGGAAACTTAATATTACAATCTTTTCCTGATATAAATACTTTGAGATTAACGTTTTTAAACCCTCCTGATTCAGTAAGACCGGGGGTATATTGGTATTTTATGGATGGGAATATTTCCAAAGAAGGAATGACGGAGGATTTGGAAGCCATGAAAAAGTCCGGAATCGGGAAGGTAATATTTCTTGTTGTAAATTTAGAAAGTTTTGGGGTACCCCGTGGTCCGGTTGGTCTTTTAAGTGATAAGTGGCTGCTGCTATTTGAACATGCTGTCCGGGAAGCTAAACGTTTAGGCATTGAAATTACTTTAGGAATTGGACCGGGATGGACCGGAAGCGGTGGACCCTGGGTACCGGTAAATGAATCAATGCAGGATTTGGTTGCAAGCACCTTGCAGGTGGCGGGACCGGCAAATAAGCCAATCGTACTGTCGCTCCCTAAACCGGTAGAACCATATTTTGGGGAGGAGCCGTTTACTCCGGAATTGAAAAAACAATGGGAAAATTATTATGAGGATGTTGCCGTTCTTGCTTTCCCCACTGCTAAAATGGATAATAAGATAAAAAATATTGATGAAAAGGCTCTTTATTTTAGGGCTCCTTATAGTTCGGTCCCGGCAGTAAAACCTTTTTTACCTTTTACTTATAATGATTCTTCTTATTTGTCAGATACATTTATTTCAAAAGCAAACATAATTGATCTTACTGGAAAATTTCACCCTGACGGTACTCTAAATTGGGAGGTACCTCCGGGTAACTGGACTATTATGCGCTTCGTAGCTCGTAGTAATGGCTCAATTACCCGCCCTGCGCCAAAACAGGGATTAGGATTTGAATGTAATAAATTTGATACAACTGCATTAGATCATCACCTTAATGCATATATAGGAAAAATCCTCCAGGTTATAGGAGCAGTTGGCGCTAAGTCTTCAGGTGGATTAAAAAAGCTCCATATGGATAGCTGGGAAATGAGCTCGCAGAATTGGACGGCTAATTTCAGGGAAGAGTTCATTAAACGAAGAGGATATGATCCGTTGCCTTTCTATCCTGTATATGCCGGCGATATAGTTGAAAGCCCTGAAATAAGCGAAAGGTTTTTATGGGACCTGCGGCAGACCAGCCAGGAATTGGTGCTGGATTATCATGCGGATCAGGTTAAAAAATATGCTCACCGGCTTGGATTAGGATTATCTATTGAGCCTTATGATATGAATCCTACTGCCGACCTTCAACTTGGAGCAAGTGCGGATTTCCCTATGGGCGAGTTTTGGAGCAAAGGCTTTGGATTTCCTACTTCTTTTAGTATTATTGAAGCCGCTTCGTTAGCTCACATTGGCGGCAAATCTGTTGTACAGGCAGAGGCATTTACATCTTGTTTTAGTGAGGACTGGAAACAATATCCGGGATCAATGAAAAACCAGGGAGATTGGGCTTTTTCAGCGGGTATCAATCAATTCTTTTTCCACACATTTGTTCATCAGCCATGGAGTAATAATGTGCGTCCTGGTATGACTCTTGGCCCTTGTGGTGTTCATTGGGATAGGAGACAAACCTGGTGGTCAATGGTTGGACCATATCATAAGTATATTTCCAGATGTCAATTTATCTTACAGCAGGGAAAACCGGTTGCAGATATTTTGTATTTGACCCCTGAAGGCGCTCCCCTGAATTTCATGCCTCCTCCATCATCTATGGTAGGCGATTCCGATATTACGGACCGGCGGGGATATAATTTTGATGGATGTTCGCCTGAAGAATTATTCCACGCCTATGTTAAAGATCATCAAATAATATTTCCTGGAGGCGCTTCTTATCGTCTGCTTATTCTGCCCGCTGAGCAGACCATGACCCCGGCTTTACTTGATAAAATTCGTTCTTTGGTTTATGATGGAGCAATAATGGTTGGCTTGCCGCCGCTTAAATCACCGGGTTTGTCGGGTTTCCCGGGTTGTGATCAAAAAATACAATCAATCGCAGCAGAATTATGGGGAGGTCTTGAGTCTCCTAAAGTTCAAACAGAACATTTTTATGGTAAGGGAAAGGTTATTTGGGGTGGTAATATTAATATAAAAGATGGAACCAGCCTTTACCCGGTGTATGATGTGGCTGCTAAATTATTAAGTGAGATGGGTATATTAAAAGATTTTGAATCTTCCGGAGCAATACGTTATACTCATCGCACTGCAAAAGATTGGGATTTCTATTTTGTAAGTAACCGTTCTGATCAGCCGGTAAATGCAGATTGTATATTTAAAACTACCAAAGGAACGCCGCAGCTTTGGGATCCGGTAACTGGAAAGTTAAGAATGTTGTCTGAATTTTACACTGATAATGATCGAACTACTATTCCTCTCCGGTTTGAGCCGTTCCAAAGTTTCTTTATTGCATTCGCACAAGAATCTTCCGGTATTCCTTCTCATGAAAAAAATTTTCCGGAGAACATAGTTGTCTCTGCAATTAATGGTCCATGGGCAGTATCATTCGATCCCGGATGGGGAGGACCGCAAAAAATTATTTTTGATCATCTGCTGGACTGGTCTTTATCCCCCGAAAGTGGGATTAAATACTATTCGGGAATAGCTGAATATCGGAAAAATTTTGATCTGCCTCTGAATATAGTTAAAACTGATAATAAACGTCTTTTCCTTGATTTGGGAGAAGTGAAAAATATTGCCGGTGTCAAATTGAATGGACATGATTTGGGCGTAGTTTGGACAGCTCCATGGCATGTAGATATTACCGGGGTAGTAAAACAAAAAAATAATAAATTAGAGATATCGGTTGCCAACCTTTGGCCAAACAGAATGATAGGTGATACTCAATATCCTGATGATGGTATTAAAGATGGTCAATTCCCTGAATGGCTGATAAAAGGTCAAAAACATCCCGGCAAAAGATATACTTTTTCAACGTTTAGTCCTTATAAAAAAGATTCGCCTCTGCTGGAATCCGGTCTCTTGGGTCCGGTTACTATTCAAGAACAGCAATTTCTCCAGCAGAATTCAAATTAAAAATTATTCCAATGGCAGAACATATTTTCATTGTTAATTATAAACGTTTTCACAATCAATATTAATGCCCGGGCAGTTAAAGACATAAATGAAGAGTCGGAGACTGCGCTTTATTGCGGGTTGGCTGAAGAAGTATTTACAATTTATATGATTAAACTATTAGGGTGCGCTCATGAATAAAAGTAAATTATTACAACTATGGCTTATATTATTGTGTTTCCTTTTCCCGTTAGCTGTCCGGGCTCAACAGAGTATAATTATTAATGGTAATAATGTTGTGCCTAAAATTGAGTTTCCTGGAATATCACAGGCAGATTTTCAGGATGCCTTTAATGTCCTTAATGAATGTTTGGTAGCTAAGGTTCCGGTAGATGGGTTTATTTATCCATTCATGAGTCCTGGCGGCGCTTATGGGAAAACCTGGTGGCAGCTTGATGGTTCCCTTACACTTAGCGGGTCAAAATGGGTAAACCAGGGCTTTGCTGAAAATGTCCTGAGAAATTTTGTTATAGTTCAGAAACCGGATGGAAGAATTCCTTTATATGGTCCTGATATGTATAATCTGGATATGTTTGATACTGCTGACTCCTTTAAATGCAGCTCATTGCCCAAGCTGTTTGAAGTTGCTTACGATGTTGTCCGTCGTACCAATGATACTGCCCTTGTTCGAATTACATATACGTGCTTGAAAAAATATCTTGATTGGTGGCTTTCATACTCTTTTAGAAGAGATAAATTATCAGGTCTGATAACCGGTTTATTTGAAGAGTCCTTGCCTTCTGATGAAACTCATTGCTTTGTAAAAGCCCCTGTTGATCTTAATGTTGAGGTCGCTATCGGCTGTGCAAATGTTGCAAAGCTTGCTGATAAGTTAGGTTTTTCTGCCGATTATAAAAAATATTCGAGTCTTGAAAAAGCGCTTAAAAACTCTATTAACAATTATATGTGGGATAATACCACAGGCGCGTATTATGCATATTTTGTAAAGGAAAAGAAACTTGAAAAAAGATTAGTCTGTTATACCTTTGATCCGTTTAAGCTTTGTATTGCCCCGCAAAATAGAATTCAAAAAATGGTTCAAATGCTTGTTAATAATAAGTATTTCAATTGGAATAACAATGCAATTACAAGCGCAGCTAAAACAGATAAAGTGTATAATGAGTCTGTTGGGACGTATAATGGGTCCCCGGCATGGGAAGGGGATATATGGTCGCTTAGAAATGAAACGGTTATTCAGGGACTTGAGGATATTGGAAGATATGACCTGTCTTCACATTTAGCTCTTAAAACGGTAAAGTTGTTTAATGCTAAATATGCGGAATTTATTAAACCTTCTGATGGAAGCGGACAAGGTCAGCCAAGATATGGCTGGTCCGCGTCTCAATATATTCAAATTATTATTGAGAAAATATTTGGCGTTGATTATAATAAATTTACCGGGACAATTACAATAATGCCCGGGCTGGATGAAGGTTTAATTGGAAAGGATATTTCTCTTGACTCCCTTTTGCTCCCTAATGGTAACCGTTTAAACTTATCTATTTCGGATAGACCTAAAAGAGTTAGTGTAAAGTATAATATCACAGGGGAAGGTAATAATATGAATATTGTCCTTGCACTCCCTGCAAATAACAGAAACGCATATACTGCGGTCGATTTTAAAAATGATACTCTTAAACTTAAAAAAATAATAAAGGGTGCTGCAAAAATTTATCAGTTCAGTAACGGTACAAAACCTAACGGTGAAATTAGTTTTATAAATAAATAATCACTGCTTACCGGCAAAGGAATAAAAAAAGGAAACAGCGTAAAACAGTCCCCGGTGTCGTAAATTTGGATTAGCGGCATCTCTATTGAATTGTATTACCGGCATTTCTAAAGAGTTATTATAATTGGAAATATTTATTTCTAAAAAGTTTGATTGTCATTTACAAGTTCTTTAAGTTATTACGGTAACGATTTTAATTATTGGCAGTTACCTTAGACGCTAAAATTCTGCGGCAATTGAGCCAGGAATGCATGTATTTCCAATATCTATCCCTAATAAATAAAAAGGAACGTTAACGGCGCTTCTTAAGAGGCGTAATAGCTTATAAATAACTTTATAAAAACTAAAAAGGAGAAAACATGAAAACAAGAATATTATTAAAAAAAATGATATTTATTTTATTTTTAATATTTTCTTCATTATTAATGTCTGTATCATTAATAAAGTGTAAACAAGCGCCAAATGTCGTTATTTATCATGCGCCGGAAGGGGAAATACCCTCGACGGATTTTAAAATCCAGGTCGATGGTAATAGTGTTTTTGTATACCAGGCAAGGGTCTCTGCAAAACCTGTAGACCAGGTTTATACCGGGTACCAGCGCCCGAAAGATCAGACTGAAATAGCATCATTCGCCTATTTTGATATTTCAGGACAGCATTCAATCGAAGTAAAATCAAGCATAGCTGTTAAGTCTGTAGATATCAGACCAAAATCTTATGGTATCATTCCCGTAGTTGACGGTAATGTTATCAAATTCAATTTATCCCGCCCATGTAAAATAGTAGTTGAAGTAAATGGACAGCACAATGCATTACATCTTTTTGCTAATGAAATTGATAAAAATACTCCGGATCCGCAGGCTCAAAATATGCGCTATTTTGGTCCCGGTAATTATCAGGTAGGGACTATCAAAATGAAAGATAACGAAACTATATATATAGCAGGTGGAGCAATTGTTCACGGCGTAATTGAGGCAAGAGATGTATCAAATATAAAAATTCTTGGCCGCGGTATTCTTGACGCATCTGCAATATCAAGAAGTAATATGGTTAATTTTTCCGGTTGTTCAAATGTCCTTATGGATGGTATTATTTTAAGAGACTCTCCCGCCTGGACTATTGCGTCAAGAGGTTGTAAAGACGAAAAATTTTCTGATTTGAAAATAATTGGACAATGGCGTTATAATACGGATGGGATTGATGTCTGCAATTCACAAAAGGTGATTATTAGCGATTGTTTTGTAAGATCTTTTGATGATAGTATAGTATTGAAGGGTTTAGGGGATAGAAGAAATCCTAATGTAAAAGATAGTGCGGCAATGAAGAGGTTTGGGTATAGAAGAAATCAAAATGTAAAAGATAGTATAGCAATGAAGAAGGGTTCAGAATTTAGAAGTGCTCCTAATCTAAAAGATGAAAATGTCGAAAATATTGAAGTCAGTAATTGCGTAATATGGAATGATTGGGGACGACCATTGGAAATAGGTGTTGAATCGGAAGTAGATTCTATAGGTAACATCGTTTTCAAAAACTGTGATGTTATCCACTATGTTCATGTTGCTATGGATATTCAGCTTGGAGGTAAAGCAGTTGTTCATGATGTGAAATACGAAAATATACGTGTTGAAGAACCAATAATTTATAATGGACAAATTTCTGATTATCGTATGAATCTTGTGCATAACTATGAGCCCACTGAATTAGGTAAATTAATTGTAATGACTATTAGAAAAACCGTTGATAACATCAGTGAAGAAAGGGGAAGGGTTAACAATATCTCTTTTAGAAATATTACATACGATGGTATTGATATATTCCCGCAGTCGGTATTTGAAGGATTTGATGGTAAGCATATGGTAGAAAATGTAACTTTTGAGAATATTGTTATCAATGGGAGAAAAATTAATAATATTAAACAGGGTAATATGCTTTTAAATCAATACACAAATAACATTGTATTTAAATTGTAAATAAGTATTTATTCTGAAAATTGGTAAAATAATCAATTTTAAGTAGTTTGGGCGCCCCGCTGAAGGGCTGTCTTTTGACATGGCGTTAAGACACGCGGTGGATATAGATACTCCCATCCAACAATTTTAAAGCAAGAGAAAGCGCTGAATAGCGCTTTCTTTTTTATACATAATTTAATATTTTCTTTTTTACTATTTATTTAATCTCAAACCCAAATAAATTTTTTCGGATTCCAATGCTCCTTATCATCAGAAAAAACCGGTTTATAGTGAACCCCAAAAACTGGACAAAAATTTAAGGTGGAAAAATCTTAGATTTATATAAGCCAAAAAGGAGGCTAATATGTCCACAAGAAGAAAAAGTTACAGCAGCGAACTCAAAGCAAAAATAGCTTTAGAAGCAATTAAGGGGTTCTCAAGCATAAATGATATTGCAAAAGAATATAAAGTCCACCCGAATCAAATCAGCCAATGGAAGAAACAGTTGCTTGAAATGCTCCCTTCAGTTTTTGATAACCCCCGTGGGCCGAAAACCGATGGAAGTTCAGAGTTGGTAGACCAGTTGTACCGGCAGATCGGTAAACTCCAGGTTGAGGTGGCCTGGTAAAAAAAAAAGTACGAGTCATTGAAACCTGCCTGCCGGCCAGGTAGGCTCTCAAAGGGCTTATAGAGCCCTGTTATGACTATCTCAGCATAACTGAGCAGTGTTCCTTGATAGATTTACCTCGTTCGAGTTATTACTTTGAACCGTTAGGTATAACGGACGAAGATCTCGAAATAATGAAACGGATGGATAAAATATATACAGATTGTCCTTTTTACGGTTACAGAAAAATAACCCAGGAGTTCAGAAATCATGGAGAAATATATAATCATAAACGGATACTCAGATTGATGCAAATAATGGGAATACAGGCACTTACACCGAAAATGAATCTTAGTAAACCCAATAAGGATCATCTGATATTTCCATACTTGCTGCGAAATGTAAGCATAACAAAAACCAATCAGGTATGGAGTACAGATATTACATATATCCCGATGTATAAAAGTTTTGCTTATCTTGTTGCAGTTATGGACTGGTTCAGTAAATATGTATTGTCCTGGGAAATATCCAACAGTCTTGATGTTCATTTCTGTCTTAGCGCTCTTGATAAAGCATTAAGGTCAGGTAAACCGGAAATATTCAACACTGACCAGGGCAGCCAGTTTACCAGCCTGAGCTTTTTTTATAATAACAAAAGAACGCATCAGTCGCTGAAATATAAAACACCGGCTGATATATTCTTAAATAATACATATAATTAATACTTAATTTATCCACACTTAAATTAAGGAAAAACCTGTCTAGCTGAAGGGGTTCAGCAAATACGAATGATATTATTTTCACTTTGAATATTAATTCTTTTAGTAAAGACGAGTTGCTTCTTCTGTTAAAAAAGATAATTCATTACTATTCAACTGATTATATATCCAGAGA
>CAZUCY010000133.1:0-9627 GCA_964618785.1 uncultured Ignavibacteriaceae bacterium
GCTTTTGCTGATAATCTTAATGTTATAAATCTGTTTAGTTCCTGAACCCATACTCTTTTCTTTTGTAAATTTGGTAGAAATCTTCTTTTCCTTCGGTTATGCGCATGAGATACATGATTTCCTGTTATAGGTCCGATACCTGATATTTGACATCTTCTTGACATTTAATACTCCTTGAAATCTTTCTCATTATTTTAAATTTTAAACTGCAATATAATAAATTTATTCTTAAAAAATAGAAGAAATTTGGATTATTTTAGCTAAAATTTAATCTTCTTGTGAGCGATAATAAATTATATCAAATAATATTGATAATTAAGTTTTCCTTTGTATTTTATGCTTGTACCTTCAAAAGTTCTATTGAAAAGAAATTTGTAGCTAAACGGAATAGGCGTTCTTTTTATTGTATATTGAAAAACATTTTCTTATGAAAGGAGCTTTTTATGGAGTATTATGAGCTTCATCCTCAAAATCCCCAATTTAGATTTATTAATAAAGCAGTTGAAGTTTTAAAAAACGGAGGAGTAATTATTTATCCTACCGATACTGTTTACGGTATAGGCTGTGATATTTTTAATAAAGAAGCGCTTGAAAGAATTTTCAGTATTAAAAATGATAGTAATAATAAATTACTTAGCTTTGTTTGTGCAAATCTTAAGGATATCGCTAAATATGCCAAAGTTTCCGATTATGCTTACAAATCGATGAGGCATTTATTACCGGGACCATATACTTTTATTCTTCCGGCAGCTAAATTAGTTCCTAAAAAATTATGGAGCAAAAGAAAAACCGTGGGTATACGTGTGCCTAATCATTCCGTTTCAATTAAGCTTGTTGAAGAATTGGGCAATCCTATAATAAGTACAAGTACAACTAATAGAAAAGGTCAAGTTGTGCTTGATCCTTTTGAAATAAAAAATATTTTTAATTCACAAGTTGATCTAATGCTTGCATCGGGAAGTCCTCCCGGTATTCTTTCGAGCATTATAGATTTAAGTATGGATGTTCCTGAAGTGATTAGGCAAGGTGCTGGAGATATAAGCATGTTTGTATAAAAATGGTATAATCCACTTATTAAGGCTGGTTAGGATTTAGTCCCTGCCAGCTTTTCTTATTTTTTCCTATTTATATATGTCGAAGAAGCTTGCTGAATGGGGGTGACAATAATTTCACTAATATTTACATGGTTAGGTCGGGTAGCACAAAATAGCACAGTGCTTGCAATATCTTCCGGCGAAAGCGGTCTAACTCCATCATATACTTGGTCAGCTTTTGCAGAATCACCGCAGAACCTTATTTTGCTGAAATTAGTTAATACCATACCGGGATCTACAGTGGTCACACGGATATTTTTATCCAGCGTATCGATCCTGATACCTTGTGTCAATGCATTAACGGCAAACTTTGTTGCGCAATAGACATTTCCGTTAAGATAAACATCATGCCCTGCGGTTGAACCTATATTAATTACGTGACCACGAAGCCGTGCAACCATTAAGGGGAGTATTTCTCTTGTAACGTAGAGAAGCCCTTTAATATTAGTATCAATCATCTCTTCCCAATGCTCAATGTTGCCTTCAAAAATTTTCGTAAAACCTCTTGCTAATCCGGCATTATTTATTAATATATCAATCTTTTGCCAATCCTCAGGTAATGATGAAATAGCATTTTTTACATCAATATAATTTCTGACATCAAGTTTAATTGAGTAGACATTTACTCCAAAATGCTTTCTCAATAATTCTGCAAACTTATTCAATTTTTCAATACGCCTTGCCGAAAGAATAAGGTTTGCACCTTCCTTGGCAAATTCTTCCGCACACGCTTTCCCGATTCCTGAAGTAGCGCCTGTTATAAAAGTTGTTTTTTCTGAAAGTAATCCCATAAATTGTTGTCCCTAAAATTATTTCACAATTATTTTCGGCTTGGTACCGGTAAGGATTTTTTGAGCCTTTTAGCTAATATATTTAGATATGCTAAAAGTATTAACGCCATTAATAAAATAAAGATTAATTGTTGAATGTAAGTTAAATTACCGTACTTTAATAACATCTGTAAATCAACTGTGAATGAAGATTTTAGCAAAATTGAACATATAATAATGAATATCGCAAAAATTAAATAACCTATATTAATCAATTGATTTATTATTATAAAACTTTTTACCCTGTCACTTATTGTTTTAGTAAACCATATAAGTAAAATTTCAATAATAAAAATACTCCCAATAAAAGGAGTACCAAATACTACCCCATAAGAAATGAAATTATTCTTTCCAAGTGCTGGAAGTAATATAGTCAACTTCCATCCGTTGAATATAATCGCTATATGACCCTTGATAAGTATGACTGCGGCAAACATCTTTAGTAGCTCATCTAAAAAAAAGATTGAAATAAACCCTGATAATAATCCTAATAAAATTATAGTTGCTTTATTCACTTATCTTCCGGGGGAATTTATTTTTATGTAATTAATAACTTCAATTACTAATATATAAACTTGTTGAAATAGGTTAAAGTTTCTGATAAATAAATTTAAATTGAATTATGCGGCTCGTGTAAATAGTCCTGTTGTTTTATAATTCATAAATAGTATGGTCTAATTCAACAATTAAAAATTAAGACATTAATCAGAACCTGCCCTCAATTTCAGATCCGCAATTGTAACATCTACCGTCTCTAATTTTGTTGAAGATTACTGAATGCCAGTCTCTTTTAATAAGAGGAGTATTGCAGCCAGGACAATATGTTGTTTGACCATCTATATTGTGTACATTGCCAACATAACAATATTTAATTCCCATTGAAAGTGCAATTTTTCTTGCAGTGTCAAGTGTTATTTCAGGGGTTCTTTCTTTAGCTGTCATTTTAAAATCAGGATGAAATGCCGTAAAATGAAGCGGAACGCCATCGCCAAGATTTCTCATTATCCAATCACATTCTTGCTTTACTTCTTCGCTTGAATCATTTTCATCCGGGATAAGAAGAGTAGTAATTTCAAACCAAATACATGTTTCTTTTTTCAACCAAACTAGTGTATCTAGTACGTCTTTTAAATGAGAAAAAGTTAGTTTAAAATAAAATTTGTCTGTAAATCCTTTCAAGTCAACATTTGCAGCGTCTATATATTTATAAACATCGTTGCGCGCCCTTTTATCGATATACCCTGCTGTGACAATAACCGTCTTGATTCCTTCTTCTCTTGCAATTCTTGAAATATCAATTACATACTCGCCGAAAACCGTGGGATCGTTATACGTAAATGCAATTGATGGGACTTTATACTTTTTTGCAAGATTAACTACATCTCCAGGGGAAGCATAAATCGAATTCAAATCATCTGCTTTTGCCTTGCTTATAGACCAATTTTGACAAAACTTGCATCCAAGGTTGCAACCGGCTGTGCCGAAGCTTAATATTGAAGTCCCCGGATAAAAATGGCTAAGTGGTTTTTTTTCAACAGGATCTATCGCAAAACCGGTAGGTCTGCCGTAACCGATTGAGTATAGCTTATTGTTATGATTTTGTCTTATGAAACAGAACCCGGCTTGCCCTTCACCGATCTTACAATAGCGGGGACATAGTGTGCAGAGAATTTTTCCATTTCCATCCGGTTCCCACCACTGCGCCACTTTTAATTTATCATTTTCCATAGCAATACTTATATCAATTATATTTTTTTCTTACTTAATCTTGAATTTATACTTATCTCTTTAAGCGACTATAGTGATGAAAATAAGAACAGGAATAGATTATTAAATCATCCTGTAATCTTAATAACCAAACTTTATATAGTTTCAAACCTTAACCAGTTAACTCGGCTCTTTTCGGAATATGGCGCCCCGGCAGTGAATATTACAATATCTCCTTCTTTAACAAGTCCGGCATCAAAAATTAATTTTTTTGCCTTGTCTATTGCAATATGTTCCTTGTCGATATTATCCATAAAAATTGATTTCACGCCCCAGCATAAACATAGATTGTTCATTGTATCAACGCTATTTGACACAGCTATTATATTAGAAGGTGATCTAAACTTTGCAAGGTTTCTTGCTGTGCGTCCTTTATAAGTAAACACGACTATTGCAGAAGCATTTACCTGTCTGCTAATAGCTGAAATTGCTTTACCGGTCGAATCAAAAAGATTTTCTTCAATATTTGAAGGGATAACAAATTCATTATCTCTTAGCGGTTGTAAGTACAATTCAGCCTTCCGAACAATGTCATTCATCATTTTTACTGTCTGAGCAGGATTTTTGCCGATGGAAGTTTCGCCGCTTAGCATAACAATATCTGTCCCGTCAAGTACTGCGTTGGCAACATCCGAAGCTTCTGCGCGTGTTGGAATCGGGTTATGAATCATTGATTCAAGCATCTGCGTTGCAGTAATAACAAGCTTACCCACGGCGTTGCATTTCTTAATTATCATCTTTTGTATTATCGGAACTTCCTGCGGCGGTAACTCCACACCCAGATCACCGCGGGCAACCATTATGCCATCCGCTGCTTCCAATATCTCATTAAAATTATCAACTGCTTCCTTTTTTTCAATCTTTGCAATAATAGGTTTTATTTGATTTTTATTTTTAAGCCATTGACGCAAATGCAAAATATCTTTTGCTGACCTTACGAAAGAAAGCGCAATGTAATCTACTCTATGCTTTAGTGCAAACTCTATATCATCAAAATCTTTTTCAGTAACTGAAGGCGTTGAAAGAAACATACCTGGTAGGTTCATTCCTTTCTTTGGGCGTAATATACCGCCCTCTTCAATTTTACAAATAACAGAACTATTTTTCTTTTCAATAATTTTTAAACGGATAAGCCCATCATCAATCAAAATGGAATCGTTTATTTTAGCATCTTTAGGCAGCGGCTTGTATGATGTTGAAATTAATCCTTTTGTCCCTTTTACGTCATCAATAGTAATTTCAATTGTTTCACCTGAATTAATTTCTATCTCTGGTGAAGTTAGTTCACCTATCCTTATTTTAGGTCCCTGTAAATCCATTAATATCGCCAAAGGTGTTTTTGCATCCTCGCATGCCTTGTCAATTTCATTATATAGAGCCGTATAAAAATCATAATTACTATATGAAAAATTGAGTCTAATTCCATCCATACCTGATTGAATTAAATTACTTATTATAACGGCTGAATTTGTAGCAGGCCCTAGAGTGCAAAGAATCTTGGTTTTTGCAGAGGTATTCTGTTGACTTAGTCTTAAGGAATTCAATCCGCTTTTGCGGGAGATACTCATATTATTTTATCCTTCTTTTAATCTTTAATTCTATTTTTATTATTTGTCTTGCTTACTCTAAATTTTTTCTAAAGATATTTGAAATTTCTTACAACTAAATCAAATATGTGGTTTTCCTTATAAACCCTTTTTGAAACATCCTTACCAACCATGCTAACTGTCAGTATTTCAATTCCTGCTTTAACTCATTCAATTGTTGAAATATCAAATAATCCTTTAATAGGTGGTAAAAATTATCAACTAATTTCGCAATTAAAATCTAATCATTATTATGAAGAATTTCAAAAAATTGCTCTTGATTTTTAATACAAAATCAAATTAAAAGATGTCGTTCAATAACATCTTTAAACCAAATTGTTAAATTTGTAACAACAATTTTTATGATTTTTATTGAAATAAAAAAATGTTAAATGTCAAAAAAGCAAGAGAACAGTTCCCTTATCTTAAAC
Source organism: uncultured Ignavibacteriaceae bacterium (assembly GCA_964618785.1). Classification (GTDB taxonomy): domain Bacteria; phylum Bacteroidota; class Ignavibacteria; order Ignavibacteriales; family Ignavibacteriaceae; genus FEN-1297. The sequence continues at coordinate 5,709 of CAZUCY010000133.1, forward strand.
ATGGGAAAATTTATTTTAATCATGCTTCTTCCGGTCCGCTTTGTACTCCGGTAATTGAAAGCATTCATAATGTACTCTATGAAAAAAGCAATACAAACATTGACGATTACATCGGGCTTCAGGAAGTAATTAAAGAGACTAAATCGGATATCGCTACTTTAATCAACACCGTACCTGACCGTATTGCTTTTGTTGATAATACTACCAATGGTATTAACATATTAGCTACCGGTTTGAAATTGAAAAAGGGGGATCATATACTTCTTAATGACCTTGAATTTCCGGCAAATGTTTATCCATTTTTAAATCTCCAGAAAGAAGGAATTGTTATTGACCTGGTAAAGTCGCATGATGGAATTGTTTCCGCAGAGGATATTATTGAAGGAATTGTACAGGAAACAAAATTAATTTCAATCAGCCAGGTCCAATTTTTAACAGGTTACAGGGTGAATCTTAAAAAGATCGGGAATATTTGCCGGGAAAAAGATATAATCTTTTCTGTTGATGCAATCCAAGGACTTGGGGCTGTAGGCTTGGATGTAATCAATAGCTATATCGATTTTATTTCAGCAGGTAGCCAAAAGTGGCTTTTAGGCTTGCAGGGACTTGGATTTATCTATTTATCTGAAGCCTTGCAAGAGAAAATTTGTCAGAATTGTATTGGCTGGCTTTCAGTTGAAAATGCCTGGGATTTTCTGCATTATGAGCTGAAATTGAAAAAAACTGCTGACCGTTATCAGGGTGGTACACTTAACTCTATTGGAATTTATGCACTGAATTCATCTCTAAAATTTTTAAAACACCATGGCTTTACTGATATAGAAAATTGTATAATTGATAATTCATCATATTTTATGGAAAAACTCGCTGATACAAGATTCAAACCTGCTTTCCAAAGTTTTGATAAAAATAGTATTGCCGGAATCATTAGTTTTAAAGACGATGGGAGGGGAAAGATTTACAACGCTCTATCCAAAGAAAATATAATTTGTTCAATGAGACTGGGATATATAAGATTGTCGCCACATTTTTATAATTTAAAAGAGGAAATTGATAAGGTTATTGATGTCCTAAAAAAAATCGACTGAAACTTTAAATCTTAATTATTTCTTTTCTAAAATATCCTAAAACAATATAACATTTATTATGTCTTTTAACTTCGATAATAATTTCAGGTGTGATTACATCTATAGTAGGATTTATTAGTTTAATAAGTTTCTGTATTTATGTATATTAAACTTTTTATGTAGCCAATTTGTGTAGCGGCTATTGCCCTGCCTGCATCAGGCTTTTGTATGAAATTTATTGAAGAATAATAGATATCTTGAATTATTGCTTTAACTTCTATCAACTTGTCTTTATTTATTAACTGACTTATTTTATAAAATTTTGGGTCGCTGAGCTGAAGATTTCTTTTTACAGCCATAAATTCTCGAATCTTTAATAAAGATAAAAATATTTAGATCAAATTAAAATCTAAGGAAATATAAATAATTATTCCTAAATTATAACGAACAATTTATGAAAAATTTTGCAGTCGGAGTATTTTTCAAATTAATTTAAGGAAAATTATATGCAAAACTGGATTTTAAAGATGGGATTATATTTTATATGTTGTTTACTATTTATAAACAGCTCAATTGCTCTTGCCCAACAAAATAAAGAAACTGTACAAAATAAAAAGCTGATGCAAATAAGTGATAAACATATTGCCCCGTGGAATAAAGATGTAAGAGTAAGCCCTAAAGCATCTATTGTACAAACCATAGGAACTACAGATGTAACTGTTTTATATAGTTCACCCGGAGTAAAAGGTAGAAAAATTTGGGGAGGCTTAGTACCATTTGATAAGGTTTGGCGCGCAGGAGCTAATGAAGCAACTAAATTTTCATTCAGCAGTGATGTTTGGATTGAAGGTAAAAAACTACCTGCCGGTTCATACGGATTCTTTGTAATCCCCGGAGAAAAAGTGTGGACTATAATTTTTAATAAAGTAGCCGACCAATGGGGTGCTTTTGAGTATAATGAATCTCAAGATGCGCTTCGAATTAATATTACTCCTCAACAGGCGAATTACCATGAATGGCTAAATTATTCATTTAGTGATATGAGCGTCAATATTCATGGTAAAAATTCTGCAATCGTAAATTTAAATTGGGAAAAAATAAAGCTGCCTTTTAAAATAGATACGGAAGTAAAATAATATCCCGGTTTTACGAAAAAGTTACTCTGTCCAAAATAAATTAAAAATAGTATCAATAATTTAAAAATAATTTATTTTGATCAAATATGTCCGGCTCATATTTTCACATCAAATTTTTTTTAATCCACGAAGTTTTTTTGTAATTTTACCGCATTAATAAAGTGGGCTCTATGGAGATTCATAGTATCGTAATGGTAAAGCAGGTACCTGACACTGCTAATATATCCGGTCAGGTTATGAAGGAAGACGGCACTGTTAACAGAGCTAAGCTTCCTGCCATTTTTAATCACGAAGACAGAGTTGCTCTCGAATTGGCTTTGCAAATCAAAGATCAGTACGGAGGCAGTGTTACCGTAATTACCATGGGACCGCCGCGTGCTTCCGATATTTTGCGAGAATGTCTTTTTATGGGTGCTGATGATGCCATATTGATTAGCGATAGAAAATTTGCAGGTGCAGATACTCTTGCTACTTCTTATGTACTCTCCGAAGCTATAAAGAAAATCGGTAATTATGATTTTGTTTTTGCCGGAAGACAGGCAATAGATGGCGATACTGCTCAGGTGGGCCCTCAAACTGCTGAAAAATTGAACATTCCTCAAATCACTTATGCTGAAGAAATTCTTGAAGTAACTGAAACTTACGTGAAAGTGAAACGAAAAATAGACGGCGGTTTTGAAATTCTTGAATCAAAACTCCCTGTTTTGATTACTGCTTTGAAAGACTCGGCTTTTCCAAGACCCTTTAAAGCTAAAAGAATAATGGCATATAAGAATACTAAAACTTTGATGGAACTCGAAAAATTTACCGAAGGGAATTCACTTCTCTATATAGACCAACTTAAGGATGAGTACCAATCTAAACATCTATATATTCAGACATTAACTATGGATGATTTGAAACTTGATGAATTAAGATGTGGCGTTCATGGTTCACCTACAAAGGTTTATAAGATTGAATCAGTAGTGCTTTCCGGCGGAAACCTCGAAATGATAGAACCAAATAAACTAGGTATAAATCATTTAATTGATAAATTAATGGAAGATCATATACTAGGATAAATCTGTGAAGATACAAAACAAAGATGTTTGGGTTTTTATTGAGCAGCGAAACGGAAAACCTGCGGATGTAAGCTTCGAGCTTTTATCTAAAGGTAGAAAATTAGCTGAAAATTTGAATGGAAATTTAAAAGCCATTGTTATTGGTAATAAAATTAAACAACTTGCAGAGGAAACATTTAAATACGGCGCAGTCGAAGTACTGATTGTTGATAATCCAGAACTTGAACATTACAGGACTATGCCTTATAGCAGGATATTAACTGAGCTTGTTGAAACACATAAACCACGCATAATTCTTTACGGCGCGACAATAATCGGAAGAGATTTAGCCCCAAGGGTAGCTTCTCATACAAGAAGTGGATTAACTGCAGACTGTACTGATCTAAAAGTTTCGACTGTCAAATATCTCAAACATGATTATGAAAATCTACTTCTTCAGATAAGGCCTGCTTTTGGAGGGAATATAATTGCAACTATTATTTCCCCGGAGGTTGAAACTCAAATGGCTACTGTAAGAGAAGGTGTGATGCGATTTGAGCCGGTGCCAAATCCGGTGAAAGGAAAAATTACAGAGATACCTTATGTTGCATGTGATTATGATAATATTATAAAGATTATAGAACAGCACCGTCAGGAAAACAAAGTAAATTTGAAA
>CAZUCY010000134.1:0-9576 GCA_964618785.1 uncultured Ignavibacteriaceae bacterium
CAATTAAAACACGATCTGAAAACTTTTGAGCAATTTTCAGCGCTTTGGAAAGTCCATCAGCATTTTTACAAATTGTCAATCCAACAGTTGAACCCTGGTCATTTGGCTTTACCACACATGGATAGCCGATGCCCCCTTTAATTTTTTTCTTTATGCCGATCTCAATATCATATTTTTCAACTACAATCCATTCAGGCGTGTTAATGTCAAAATGCCTGAATAAAATTTTTGACATTAACTTATCCATAGCTATAGCGCTGGTTAGAACATTGGAGCCGGTATATTTAATACCCTTTAATTCGAGCAAAGACTGGATTGTTCCATCCTCTCCCCATTTACCGTGCAGGGCTAAAAAAGCAATGTCTACGCGGTTAAAAATCTTAGAATTAATTGCATCTATATAATTTTCATTTGACACCGCACTAAAATTTTTCTTTACAAAAAAGTCATCGGTTTTTTTAGGTTGATATTTACCATATGCCGGATCAATTAATACAGTTTCATATCCTAAAGAAATTAGAGCTTTATAAATTGAACAGCCGGATGATTTAGATACTTCTCTTTCGGGTGAAGCGCCGCCGAGCAGCAAAGCTACAACCGGCTTTTTATTATTCCTCATTTAAAATTTCTTTCTAAACCTATTGTTTCTTAAAAAAAATTAAGTATTCTTATTTTCTCTTACTTTACATTTAGCTTCAAGTTCTTCCATCAATTTCATATTAATATAGCCGTCATAGCCTGTAACAAGCGGAGTTTCATTTTTCAGGAAAGCATTCTGCATTGACTTTAACATGTTCAAAAGTTTATTCCCTCTTTTTCTGAATGCTTTTTTTGACTCGTCTTCAAGAAGTATAGTAAGCTTGGGAATAGCATGTTTTGACCCAATAAGGCTTTCAATACTCAATGCACCTTTATGACCAATCAGTTCCAACCGGTTGAAGGCTCTCTTACTGTTAAATGATACATTAAAATAGCCGTAACCGCTATTTACAAACTTTACTATCCCTGCAGCAAAATCATCAACTTCGCTGGTATAAATTATATTATCTATCAAACCGTCGATAGAGGCTATCTCTCCTCCGAAAAATCTGAGGAGGTCTATCATATGCGTCCCAATATCTCTTAAAGCCCCACCGCCGCTCAACTTCTTATTGAACCTGAAATTATTGCCAGGGGGTAGATCGATATTAAAATTTAGATTTGCGGAAACTAACTTGCCCAAAAGCTGTTTAACCATAAACTCTTTAGCTTTTAACATTAAAGGATGAAAACGATAGGTGTAATTAACGGCAAACTGAACATTATTTTCACGGCACACATTCACCATTTCCTCTGCCTGGATTGAAGTTATAGCTAAAGGCTTCTCGCAAAGGATATGCTTACCTGCTTTAGCTGCTTTTAATACTTGTTCATAATGATCGGAATTTTTACTGCCGATATAAACAGCATCTATTTCAGACTTTAAAAATTCATCAAAATTTGAGAAACTTTCCGCCACCCCGAATTTTTCAGCAATAAACTTTGCACGCTGCGGGTTATTGCTAAAAACAGAATTTAATGTGCTTTTTCTTAGTAATCTTAAAGCAGGAATAAATGATTCCTCACTAAATTTACCACAACCCGCCACCCCCCATTTTAATTTTCCGGTTTTATTTTTTTTCATTTTTTTCATCTTAATCATTATTTTCCAACTTTAATTTTATAAATATTAACTATTACAGTTTATCGACTAAATAATATTTCTTGACTTTAGCCTTTCCATTAATTTTATAACGGGTAAAGAATTTTGCATAATATAAAAATGGGCGCTGGGTACATTCTTATTAAACAATTCCTCAACCTGGTTAGCTGCCCACTCAACACCGATATCAAGATATCTTTCCGGTTTAGCAGAAGATATTTCATCAACTAATTCCTGCGGCAGGTTAATATAAAAGTTCTTAGGAATATTAATGAGATGAGATATTTTTGTTAATATTTTTAACCCCGGAATAATCGGGACGACAATCCCCTCCTTACGGCATTTTTCCACAAAATTATAATAGACCTTATTGTCAAAAAACATCTGTGTAACTATATAATCGGCGCCGGCATCAATTTTAGCTTTTAAATATTTAATATCTGTTTCCAAATTAGGAGATTCAAAATGTTTTTCAGGATAACCGCTAACTCCAATACAAAAGTTAGAAGCATTAGCATCAACAAGGTTTTCTTCCAGATACACGCCCTGATTCATATTGGATATTTGTCTTACCAAATCTACGGCATATATATTTGCGCTTCTTCCGGCAGGAATAGGCTTTTTATAAGCGATGTCATCGCCGCGAACGGCAAGAATGTTTTCAATTCCGAGATATCTTAATTCGATTAAAAAATCTTCGGTTTCCTCTCTAGTAAATCCGTATGTTAGTACATGCGGTACGGTATCTATATTATATTTATGCTGGATAAGAGCACAGATACCAAGTGTACCCGGCCGCTTCCTTTTTATTTTTTTTTGTATTCCGGTTGTAGTTTCTTCATAAACCACTTCCGCCGCATGACTTGTAATATCTATGAAAGGGGGGTTGAATTTCAATAGATCTTCAATAATTGAGAAAAGTCTTTTTATATTACCACCGCGTATAGGAGGAATTAACTCAAAACTAATTAAAGGACTGCCGGTTTTTTTTAAGCGCTCTGTGACTTTCATTCGTTGTCATTAATTTTTTAGTTAACAAATTTAACATATTAGTTATTAACTACATACAATATGCAAAATTGATTCACAAATATTTCTTAATGCGAGTTAAGAATTAAAAGTTTATTAGATGAGTTCCTGATAAAATTGAGGTCAGTTCTAATTTTTAAATATTTTCCATTTTGCCAAAAGCCTGTCATATCAGAATAATGGCTGCTCATTACATTTCCTGATTCTCCGGTGGTTAATACTAGATTAATTTCATCAGGAGCAGAAAAATCGTATACATAGCGCATTACAGGTCCAAGATCATTTTCAAATTCTTTATGCCTCAGTTGGGGGTAAAGGCTGTCCCCAGAAGTAAATGAATATTCAGTATTGAATATAGTTGTGCCATCGCCGCCTATTTCAAAGGGACCTATGTCAATAAGCTTATCAAACATGTCAGAAACTCCGCTGAAAGAATGCTTGAATAATACCCGGTGAATCCTTCCCCATTGCCATTCAGCAGGGTCAGCGCCATATTTTTGTTTCAATTCAGATAAAGCTTCAATAAGACTCTTGCGAATAATGTCATCAAGTTTTTCTTTTTGCCGTGCTGCAGAGTCAACAAACCAGTTATTCTGTGGATTATCCATTAACTGCATTATGCTTCTGAATGGGATGTTTTGTACAAAGACATATTCATTATACAGATCATCTCCCATTTTATAATAAAAAATATTTTGCATTAAGTGTTTGAAGAATTCAGAATAGATGGCAGCTGCCTGACTGTACTGCCCCATATTAAAGTCCCAATTATTAAATAGTTTTAATGCTATTTTCAGGTTTTCATCTTTTATTTTTATTTTATTAAAAGCGCCAAGAATATAGCCGGTAATCTTTTCTGCATAGGGAGAAACAAAGTCATTCTGATAACTCTCAAAATCCTGCACGGAATGTTTTTGCTTTGAATTCAACAGTTGAGTAATTCTTTCTATTCTTGACGCAGGTTCCCACAGATTTGAAATATAATATTTGTAGTCTTTAATTATTTTATTATTAGCCGATGCAATATAATTTTGGGAAGGATTAAATAATTTGGGAATTTCATTTTGAGGCAAAAATCCTTTCCAGTCATATTTGCCGGCAGTACCATCATAAATAAAAGGCGGGGAATTAGATTCTCTAACCGGCAGCCTTGCTCCAAACAAATACCCTATATTTCCGAATTTATCTGCATAAATAAAATTCTGTCCGGGTAAAAAGTATGTAGCAAAAGCATCATTAAATTCACTCCAGTTTTTCGCTTTATTTATCTTGTAGAATGTCAATATCTCATTACTAATATAACTGCCAAGCCATTTCATGCTTATCGCAGCCATATTAGGATTCTTTTCTTTATCGAAAAATAAGTAGGGATGAATGTTTGAAACAATTGGTCCATGCTGAGTGGATTTAATTTCAATTGTTGTACTTTCAGAATTCTTAACCTTAATAATTTCTTTTTGAACATTCAAATCATTCCAGGAGCCATTATAAAGATACTTTTTACCGGAAGAATCTATTTTTTCAAAATAAAAATCAGCATCATCTTCCATTATATTAGTAAGAGCCCAGGCAATATTTTGGTTTTCCCCAATAATTACCCCCGGTGCGCCAGGTAAAGTAAATCCGGCAACACTCAGATCAGGGGTTTTAATTACAGCAACATACCATCTGCCGGGAGCTGTTAGAGCAAGATGGGTATCATTAGCAATTATAGGCTTTCCGGAAACGGACATATTTCCGTTAATAACCCAATTATTAGAGCCAATATGAGTACCTGTCCACCCCATGAAATTCCTAAATGCTTTATCTGTTTCCATAAAAGCTGTGCCGACCTGCGGTATATTTTTCCCCAAAAGAGATGTATCCCTGAATTCACGGGCAATAATATACGGTTCATTTCCGGTATATGCAGGCAGTATATCTTTCACTTTATCATACCCGAACTTTTGTATAAGATCAATACAGGAAAATTTTACCCACCAGCTAATATTTAATTCCCAAGCCATCATTCTGCTTAAGATTATGCAATCTACCGGGGACCAAGGTTCAGGATCATACCCGAGTATATCAAATTCAACAGGGTATTTCCCCTTTGCCTGCTTAATATAAAGATTAACCCCGTTAGAATATGCCCGAAGAAGTTCCCCGGTAACAGGGTCGATTTGTGAAAATATATTTGAAGCAATACGCTGAATTCCTATAGTCCTAAACATTTTATCAAACGGCAGGGTTTTGGGACCTATTATCTCGCTCAACCTTCCCCTACCGGCACGCCTGATTATATCCATTGTAAACATTCTATCTTGTGCATGCAGAAAACCCAGTGCGAAAGCTGCATCAGCATCTGAATTAGCTATAATATAGGGTATAGCCATGCTGTCCCTGTATATATTTATATCATTCTTAATCCCTTTAGCTGTAATTACACCTGAATAATCGGGAAGAGATGAGGTGAGCAATTTATATATAATAAACCCGCCGACTGACAGAAGAATAATCAGAGAAAAAACTATTCCAATTGTAACCTTAAACCACTTTTGCATACAAAAGCTATTTTTGATTTGTTAAATATAAATGAGTCCGGTTTAAAAAGGTAATTTTGTAAACATGATGTTTTGAATTCTGTATAAAATCAAAGTCCAAAAACAGAATTTTAGACTTTCTAGAGTGGACCAATAAATAAAATATTTTTATGTAAAGATTAATTTGCTATTTACCGATTAGTTAATCAATTTATCATAAATAAATTTAAAAGCTAATTTATTTCAATAAAACTTTTGCTATTTTAAAAAACATTTCAAAAGGGAAAGTTATGCAGATAGGAATTGTAGGGCTGCCGTTTTCAGGAAAGTCTACTTTATTTCAGACAATTACCCGTACACATCTTGATCAATTTCAATTAGCAAAGGCAGAAGCGCATCGAACGGTTATTAAGGTACCTGATGAAAGACTTAATAATCTTACCGAAATATTCAAACCGCAAAGGAAAACAAATGCATCAATCGAATTTGTAGACGTAGTCGGACTTCAAAAAGGAGATTCAGGTTCTGCCCAGTTTACAGGGAATTTTCTTTCCACCGTAAAAACAAATGATGCTTTAATACAGGTAGTTCATCTTTTTGAAAATGAATCTGCACCACACCCTTCAGGATCAATCGACATGATGCGAGATGTCAATATTTTTGAAACTGAATTTATTTTGTCTGACATGGAAATAATTGAGAAAAGGATCGAAAGCCTAAAAAAACAAATTTTAAAAATTCATGATGACCACTTGAAACACGAACTTAACTTGCTTGAAAAATGCGCAAAATTTCTTCAGGAAGAAAAGCCACTAAGAGAAGCTGAGCTTACTAAAGAGGAACAACACGTATTAAAAACTTATCAACTTCTTACAATAAAACCAATGCTTATTGCATTAAATCTGGATGAAAACCGCACAGATGGAATAGAAAAGCTACTTGATCCGCTGAAAAAGGCAAAGACCGGGAAAAACACAAAAGTCCTTTATTTTTTTGGTGAAATTGAACTTGAAATGTCCGATTTGGATGAAGCAGATACAAAAGTATTTATGGAGGAGTATGGAATTAAAGAATCTGCATTGGATAGTATAATAAGAGAAGCATATAATCTGCTTGGTTTGCAGTCTTTTTTCACTGTTGGAGAAGATGAATGCCGTGCCTGGACAATTCATAAAGGGATGAATGCACAGGAAGCTGCCGGTGTAATTCATTCGGATTTTTACAATAAATTTATCCGCGCTGAAGTAACTCATTATAATGATTTTGTCACACATGGCTCTTTTGCAAAAGCCAAAGAACGCGGCGCATGGAAACTTGAAGGAAAAGAATACATTGTTAAAGACGGCGATATTATTTCCGTAAGACACAATTGACAAGAACAATGGTAAAAATTCAAAGAGCAAAGTAAAAATCTATTATATCGAACTTTAAAATTGCAGGTCAGGATGGCATCCTGACCTACATAAATTTCAACTTTCTGGTTTACGTACTACTCTAACCATATCAAGGTCAGGATGGCATCCTGCCCTACACAAGTTTCAATACCATTAGAACTACTGCGACATAAGGCGTAACTGCCGCAATGGCACTCCAAAGATTCCACTTTTTTGATAAAGATAAATAAACATTCCATGAAAATTTGTCTTCACTGCCTGCCAGTTCAAAAACCTGTTTTTGCAATGGGACAACTTTGACCATAAAAACAAATGCAGAAATTATCAGCATTACAATACTCCAAAGTATCCAGGGAGTTTCTATTAATGAAAAATTTCCCTGCATAGCAGCGCCTACACCAAAGACAAAAAGGACTGCAACAGAAGGCATTGTAAAAACTCTGCCGGCTTTTATAAGATTTTTAAAAGTATCGGCAATTTTTAACCTGTCCAATGATTTGTCTGCCTGTAATTTCCAGAATGCGCCAACCGTGATATTTCCAAGAAATATTATAGCGGCAAGTACATGTAAAAGTTTCCAGATAGAATAGATCATAAATACCGGCTCCTTGAAAATTATTTTATAATTCTTTATAAGAGAATAGTTAAATTTAAATTAAATATTGGTAATAATTTGTATTACAAAATTCATTTACCTAATAATAGCTGCTCTCCGAGTTTAATAGTTTCTTTAACTAATATCTCAAAATCTTCTTTCCGACTCCTTTGGTTTGTAATAGCTACACGAATAGAGTACTTGCCGCTTAATATTGTATAAGAAGGAGAAGCAATGCCTCTTTCCTGCAGACTCATTAAAATCTCTTTATTCAATATATTCAATTGTTCACAGGATAATCCCGGTTTTATAAAACGGTAACAAACAATGTTCATTGTTACCGGAGTTAATAATTCAAGCTTTTCCTGCCGCTTAATCAACTCCTCTAAATAAAAAGCCTGCGCTATATTCTGTCGTATCAGGGTAACATATTTTTTTAAGCCATGCTCTTTTAAGGACATCCAGACTTTAAGCGCCTTAAAACCACGTGACAGTTCCATTCCCTTCCACCCAAGACCAATGGCGCGGATGCACATTTCCTTTATTATATGGCAAAATATACTTTTTAAACTCGTTGTAAATATCATTAATATTCTGCGATTCTAAAGGAATATTCTTATCATACAGGTATTTTACATCCCCGGGTATTTTTTTCCAGACCGGCTGCTCCCGTATATTTTGTAAATAATCCATCATATCATCAATCATACTATGCCCTAATTTTTTCATTTCTAACCAGTCTTCCGGGTCGAGTGTATTTTCATTTTCCAAAAGTTCTTTAAAGTTTTTCATATTTCCCTTATCATTAATTCATATTCAAAATTTGTTTTCCCAATTTGATGATAATGCTTTTTGAATTTTGTAAAACCCGACTTCTCATAAAACCTTATTGCTCTTTCATTTGTGGACAATACTACGAGCCAAACAAGCGAACCCGTCTTTAATTCTTTACTTGCCATAATTTCCTTCAATAATGCCGAACCAATTTTAATATTCAAATAGGCTTTTAATATATATATTTTTTGCAGTTGAATTTGTTCAATATTTCCCATACCTACAATATTAGAATATAACTTAATTTTTGCATATCCAACCGGATTATCATCGTTAAATGCAATCCAATATTTATTATTTTGTTTTTTCAAACTGTTTAAAATTTTTTCAAAGTTGAAAGTTTTAACAAGGTAATCTTCTAATTCCTGTTTAGTAAATAAATCTCCGAAAGTTTCGGTGAATGTTATTTTGCCCAATGAGGCAATAGCAGCTGCATCTGAAATATCGGCTTTTGTAATGAAAATCATAATAAATATTGACTCAATTGAAGCTTAGATTTTTCCCAGCCGATAATAACTGCTTTACGGGCTGCACCCCAATGATATTGTCCCACCAGACCCTCACGTCGTATTACCCGGTGACATGGTATAACATAGGCAACAGGATTATTTCCTATTGCAGAACCTACCGCCCTAACAGCTCCCGGATTGTCAATAATATTAGCTATTGTTTGGTAATTTGCAACGCTTCCAAAAGGTATTTTTAATAACGCTTCCCATACCTTCACCTGAAATTTTGTACCTCTGACCAGCAGTTTTACATTTTTATTTGCCGATATATCAAAAATCATATCAGCAAATTCTTTCGTCCGTTTCCGGTTATTTTGAATGGATGCGTTTTCCCAGTCTTTATATAGTCGATTGATTGAGCGAAAAGGATCATCTCCGATAAAACTTATTGAGCATATACCTCTTTCAGTAACAGCAATAAGACAATTACCAAACGGGGTTTTGTGAATACCATACTCAATTGCAATCCCATTCCCTCCTGTCCTGTATTCATTTGGCGTTACAGCTTCGATATTTACGAAAAGGTCATATACTCTTGATTGAGAGGATAAACCGACATTAGTTGCGGCTTCAATTAAATTTTGTGATTTAATTAATTCTTTTTTTAATTCTTCAACAGTTAAAAACTGTAAAAATTTTTTAGGGCTAATGCCAGCCCATTCAGTAAATATCCGTTGAAAATGGAACTCACTAATATTTACATGTTTTGCCATATCTTTCAAAGACGGCTGTAACTTATAATTTTGGGCAATAAACTGTATTGCTTTTTCAATCCGGTAATAATTAGTATTAGAAATCATATAAATCTCAATTAATCTAGACAAATTTCGGCAGCATACCAATGAAAAACAACCCGAAACTTGCTGATTTAATTTTGAAATAAATTAAGAGTGTTCCAATTTCAGTTTTATAGTTACAGCAATTATTTTTGATAAGAGCACAAAAAAAACCCCGATTAAAAAACCGGGGTTTATAAATTAAAATTTGGCAGCTACCTACTCTCCCACACACC
>CAZUCY010000135.1:0-9528 GCA_964618785.1 uncultured Ignavibacteriaceae bacterium
TCTATTTGTATTTATCAAACAAAATAATAAATTAACAGCAAAATTATTACTAATATTTCAGCTTAAAAATGAAAAACTATCGTCTTATCTCAATATTGCAATTAATAATAATTTTATTATTCATCAGCGGATGCCAAAATAAATCTTCAGAAAAATCAGCCCGCATTATTTGCGCAATCAATTCTGATTTGGTATCACTAAATCCTCTTTTCGCATTCAGCGATAACGAAGGCAATATTTCCGAACTTCTTTATGCCAGTCTTGTTCAGCATGATTGGGATGATAAAAAAGGCGATATGGAAACATCTCCTATGCTTGCAAAAAGCTGGGAATGGAGCAGAGATTCTTCATCAATAACAATTAATTTGCGGGATGATGTAAAATGGTCCGACGGACAGCAGTTTACAGCAAATGATGTTGTTTTTACATTTGATGCTTATTCCGATCCGCTTGTCCAGAGTAAGCTTTATGGTACATTTAAGAACTTTTACGTTGACTCTGCTTTGCACATAGATTTGAAAAAAACTTTTATAGTTAAGAACCCCTTTGGCATTATAATCAATTTTAAGAAAAATAGCGCCCCTACTTTCTATGATATTGACTTCCCTATTATACCGGAACACGTTTTTAAAAATATTTATCGCAAAGATTTAGTCACCGCCGAAAAGGAATTAAAGCCGGTAACCGACGGCGCTTTTTCACTTTTTGAATGGAATAAGAATCAGTCATTAATTCTGAAGGCTGATAAGAAATCATTTTTATATAAAGATGGAAATGTTTCTGAGTTAATATTTAAAATAGTTCCGGATTATAATTCAGAACTTACTCAATTGAAAAAAGGCGAAATTGACCTTATGCAGGATATTAAAGCCGACGATTGTACCGCTCTTTTAAAAATTAATAACCTCAATATCATCGCAATAAAAGGTCGGGAGTATGATTATGCCGGCTGGAATAATATTGACCCTGATGTTTATAAAAAGACAAAACGTGCTGTTCCCAATAAACTTTTCGGAAATTATGAAATTCGTAAAGCTTTAACCTTCTCAATAAACAGGGGTGAAATAATAAAACAATTCATGGACAATCACGGCGAAGCTGCCGATGGACCGGTGTCCCCCATATTTAAAGAAGCATTTAATTATGATTTACAGCCTCTCATTTATTCCCCTGATTCAGCTAAAAAGCTTTTGACACAAGCCGGGTGGAAAGACACCGACAGAAATGGAACTCTCAAGAAAAATGGTCGGGAATTTTCTTTTACGCTTAGTATCCCGGGAGGTAATCCAAGACGTGATTTTACCGCAGCCTTAATTCAAAATAATCTGCAGGCTGCCGGAATAAAAGTAATAATTGAAAAATTAGAGCCTGAAGTTTTCTTTCAAAAAATGTTCAACAGGGAGCTGGATGCCTGGGTTGCAGGCTGGACGGTGTCAATCCCTCTCGATTTAAAGTCCTTCTGGTATTCAAAGCTTGAAGATGCACCTCTAAATGTTGTAAGTTATCAAAATAAAACTATAGATGAACTACTGGAAAAGATTGAGATTTCCCAAAACCGTGATGAGAAAAACGTTCTATACAAAAAGTTGCAGGAAGTAATATACAATGATAATCCTGTTACATTTTTATTTTGGGATGATAAATTAATAGCTTACAATACAAGAATTCATAATATAAACGCCAGCCCGCTTGGAGTCTTTCATAACTGCCGGAATTGGTTAACTGTTAAATAGAACCTCTATGAGAAAAGAAATCTTCAAGGTATTGGTAAAAAGGTGTTTCACTTCCATATTAGTTTTATTTTTACTTCTGACATTTCTTTTTATATTATTAAGAATTTCTCCGGGCGACCCTTCTTTAAAATTTATATCGCCCGAATTAAGCCCTAAACTTACCGCACTTGTAAAGAAGTCGTTTAGCCTTGAAGATTCTTTTTTAACACAGTACAAAACGTTTATTCTTAATCTCAGCAAAGGAGAATTTGGAATATCATATACATACAGGGTGCCGGTTGTGCAGGTAATAAAAAGGACTCTTCCCTTCACTATTATTTTTTCTTTAGTAAGTTTTATTATTCAAATTAGCTGCGGGTTTCTTTTATCACTTAAAGCGGTAAAAAGGATCAACGGTATAACCGATAGAATTATATCTAAAACAAGCCTTGCCGTTTATGCCATCCCTTCGTTTGTTGCGGGCGTTTTTTTAATTTACATATTTTCAGAAAAATTAAATGTACTTCCCTCTTCAGGCTTATGCTCATTCGATACCGAATCATATACAACAATTCAAAAATTGTTTGATTATGCACAGCATCTTATACTGCCGTTGATTACACTGTCGCTTAACGGTATCGCCGTCTTTTTTAAATACCTTCGGGATAATCTTGAAGAAGTGTATAATAAACCTTTTGTAGAATATCTTCGTGCAAACGGTTTCACTGAAAAGGATATAGTCAGGAAACATATTATTCCCAATGCAATTAACCCTTTAATATCTATTGCGGGCGTAGAACTCGGATTATTATTCGGCGGCGCTTTAATTACTGAAGTAATATTTGCACTTCCGGGCATGGGGCGCTTAACAGTTAATGCAATTTTATCACGTGACTATCCGCTTGTAACAGGATGTACTTTTGTCGCCGGTATTTTAGTCATTTTAACAAATCTATGCGCCGATATTATTAAAGCTGTTCTTGATAAAAGAATTGCGAAAGGAATTTTAAATTAAATGCTTAACAAATTTAAAATCCGGCAATTAATTCTGGTATTTGCATTTATCTTACTTCTTATAAGATTAAACGTATTCGTAAATACTTTCCTTATGATTTTACTCTATGCGCAATTATTTATCACCTTGCCGTCATTCGCTTATGCGCAGCTAAATTTTCCTTTTATAGATATAATTGCATCTGTTGCTTTATTTGTTATAATTATAATTTATTTACTTACGGCAGGGAAAAGGATAAAACTCTTTCATAGGAATATAGACTTTACATCTTTCGTAATTGTATTACTTCTTTCATTTTTCTTGTTTGCACCGGTAATAACGGATAAGAATCCGGACTTTCAAAAAGATTTATCGGTAACAAAACTTTTACCTCCCTTCAGCCGTGTTAAAGTTCTTCATTTAAAGGATGATTATATTAACAGCGATAATATTGTCGATAAATTTGTAAGATTAAAGGATTACGTAATTAAAAAGTCTTTTGATGAAAGCATTATCTTTATTGACAGTATTTCAACAGGAGACAAATTAGATTATTATCAGGGTGGAACCGCATTTCCAATAGCAAATAATAAAGTTATATTCAAAAACAATATTCCCTTAATTACAACAAGAACATTCATATTAGGCACAGATGAGTTGGGAAGGGATATATTTACACGCTTAATTTACGGAGCGCGAATTTCCCTGTTTGTCGGGCTCGGTTCGGTGCTGATTTCAATGCTGCTTGGTTTATTCTTAGGTTTTTTTGCCGGATATTCGGAAGGTTTTGTAGATACCGTTTTAAACAGGCTGACCGATATGTTCCTCGCTTTCCCGGTAATATTTTTTATTATCCTTGTAATAGCATTGTTTGGTAATTCTCTTCCGGGTGTAATAGTTGTTTTGGGATTTTCCGGGTGGATGAGCTTATTCAAAATTGTCAGAAGTGAAGTAATTTCTATTAAAAATAAAGATTTTTTTGTTTCGGCGCAGCTTATCGGTTTATCAAATATAAATTTACTTTTGAAGGAAACATTGCCATATATTTTTATTCCTGTTGTAGTAAATTTAGTTTTTCAATATGGAAATATTATTTTAGCCGAAGCAGCCTTAAGTTATTTAGGATTGGGGACCGGAAGCAGTTATCCTTCATGGGGATCAATGATTGAAGCAGGACAAAATTATCTATCGCAAGCCTGGTGGATGATTTTATTCCCAGGCTTGGCATTGTTCTTAGCATTATTTGCCGCAAACAGCCTCGGCAGAAAAATCAGTTCGTATTTTAATCCGCAGTTAAAAACATGATAAATCAAAAATACACGATAAACAAACTTTTGGGCAAAGGAAGAAGCGCTGTTTACCTGTGCGATGATATCTATAGTCCCGGTAAAAGTATTGCCATAAAAATTCTTCCCAATAACGTAGATAATACGGAAAAAGAATTATTTAATTATGAATTCTTTACTCTTCGAAAAATTAATCATCCAAACATTGTAAAAGCTTTGGACACCGGTACCGTTTCCCGGACGGATGAAACCTATAAAGATATTGCACCCGGCAGTAATTTTTTTACGCTCGAATATTTTAACGGTAAAAACCTGCTGGAATTTGACGGATTAAATAATGAGCATTTATTAAAGGAAGTAATTAAACAGCTTTGTTCTGTCCTTTATTATCTCCATCTGTCAAATTACATTTACTACGATCTTAAACTTGAAAACATCTTAATTTCGATTATTGGCGGGAAACCATTCATAAAATTAATTGATTTGGGATTTGCTCAGCGTACTTTTGAAAATACTGAAATTGTCATACGGGGAACCCCGGAATATATTGCACCGGAGATTTTAAAAAATGAAAAGCATGATTTCCGGACGGATTTTTATTCTCTCGGGATAGCGCTGTATCGATTAATTTTCAAAAACTTCCCTTTTGATACCAAGGATAAGCTTAATATATATAAAGCCCATATTGAGCAGGAATTTGATTATCCTGAGATTAATATTTCTAAAGGAATAATTGATGTAATTAAAAAACTTTTAAAGAAAGACCCGGCTGAACGATATACAAATGCAGTCCAGATACTACGCGATTTAAATATTGAAATTGACGAAGAACTATTTAAAGATTGGATGCCTGCAAAAGTCTTCGCCGCCAGGAAAGACTGTTTAACAATTTTAAAAACATACATCTTCGATAAAACCAGCAGGGAAGTGTTCACCGTCAGGGGTTCGGAGGGAGCCGGAAAAACTACTCTTGCCTACAGATTATTTTCCTGTTTAGATAATGCGATACTTATTGAGAATGATAATTTTACAAACGGGGCGGATTTTATAAAATCCTTTTTAAATAAGATAATATATAATAATTTTGTTTATTCTAAATTATCTCCCGGGCTGATTGAGCAAATTGATAAGCTTTATATTGAATTACCGGTGAACCTTGCCGGCGAAATTAAATCTATCATAAATCGCCTTACAACTGAAAGCAGCTTCGTTCTAATTCTGGATGCCTTTAATAGTTACGAAGAATTTACAATAGAATTATTTAGAAATATTATACCAATTCTTCAGGTTAATAATATTAAGGTTATACTTACAGAAAATCCGGACCGGCATAATACTTCCGAGTATATTTCAAACCTTAGAGTACTAAATCTTACGCCTTTTACCGAAGCTCAGTTATCGGAATATTTAGAAATGAGTTTTGCCCCGTACTTCCCCAAAGAACAACTTAAACAGTTGATTTTATCTTATGCCGATCTAATGCCTGGGAGCTTAGAAAGTTTCTTAAAAGATCTTATACTGCTTAAGATAATTAAATTTACTTCCGCCGGAATTGAAATAGTAACCGGTAAAAACACCCCTGCCTTGCTTAAAAGCTCGCATGAAGAAATTTACAATATCAGGGTAAATAATCTTTCGGAAAATGAATTATACTCTGCACGGTTTATATCTGCTTTTGAAAATTCTCCCGGTTTGAATATCATCGCTAAATATTTAAAATATTCGGATGATGAAGCTTACAATCTTTTGGATGCGCTTTCCCGCAAGAATATATTGCATAATATAACGTCCGGTTCGAACCCGGTTTTTACCTCGGAAGGCTTAAAAAAATTTATTTATGCCGGTATAAATGATAAAATAAATTACCATTATACTATTGCCGTATTCTTAAGTAAAAACTACCCGGGATATTTCCGGAATGAGCTTGCCCGGCAGTTTGAGCTTGCCGGATGTTATGAAGAAAGCTACAAGGTATTAAAGGATGAATTAATTAACGCTGAAAAAATTTCCGCTCATTCATTTCAAAAAGACATCCTGCAGCATCTTTTAGCTTTTCCTCTTAGTGAAGAGAACCGGCTAAATGTTGAAATTGAATACTGTAAAGCCCTTATTAAATTGAATGATTATAAAACTGCTGTAAAACTTGTAAATGAGCTTATCCCCGGTAATGTAAATGAGGCTGCAAGTAACGAATTGCAAATATTAAAAGCAAACTGCCTTGTTGGATTGGGCAATCTAAATGAAGGTAAAGAATTATTGGAATCATTAATCGCCTCTGTTTCAGAACCACCTAAGCGAATTACTCTTTTCATGGACCTTGCAAATGTTAACTTCAACTTGAATTATTATGATGAAACAAGTAAGATATGCAATAATTTAATTAAGCTCGGGAATGCCGGCAATGAAATATTAGGCTCAAGCTATCAGCTATTGGGATTGATTTCAATCTATAGGGATAATGATCTTGATTCAGCACTGCAGTTTTTTGAAAAAACAAGTTCTGCTTATCAAAAGGAAAACCTTAAATTCAAACATGCGGGCATCCTGATGAATATTGGAAACATTTACAGTATGAAAGGGGATGATGAACATGCGCTGGCTTATTGGAATCAATCGCTAAACCTGAACCAATCTATTGGCAATATTCAACAAGAAGCAAAATTGCTGATAAATTTCGGCATATATTATTTTAACTCTTTGGAACTCGAAAAATCATATGATAATTATACTAAAGCCTACTCAATTTTCAACAGCCTTGGATTAAAAGACGGACAGGGATTGGTGGAATCCAATCTCGGTGAAATATATTTACTGATGTGCGATTATCAAAAAGCAATTGAATCATTAAATGATGCAATTAAAATTTTCCGGCAAATTCAAAATAAAGAAGAGGAACTAAATGCCTTTTTCCTTTTGGGTAAATTATATTTTACGGTTGGAGATTATGAAAAACTTGATCAATTAATAAAAGAATTTGAATTTTCAATGAAGGAAAAACAAGGTGAAACCCATAAAATAAATTATAAATATTTATTAATCTTAAGCAAAATTCCGAACGGAGACCTAAGTGAAATATTGCTATCATTAATAACGATAAGAATGAATTTGCCTGTTGAAGAAAGAAAGCATGATTATTTTTATTGTACAATGATTATAGTAGATATAATGATTAAATTAAATAGACTTGATGAAGCTGCCGGAGAGCTGTGTTCGGAAATTCCGGTGGAATTATCAAAGAGTAATAATATATTTAAAGCTGAAAGAAATTATATGTTAGGAGCGATATGTGAACGCAATCCGCTATTGGGATCACTTTCATCATTAGATTATTATTTAAATGCTTATGATTTAGCGCTTAATTTTCACGTGACAGAATTGACCCGGAAAATACTTTATGCTCTTTTTAAGATTTACAACCATAGAGGTAATTTAAGTAAATCGAGAGAATATGCAAAATATTGTAAAGCATTGATAACATTTATTGCCGGAAATATTACAGACAGCCGGCTTAGAAACATCTATTTAAATGAAGCGGAAAGAGATAAAGCTTTAAAAGAATTAAATTATTTTGAAGAGCAATTTTAAGCAATGGGGAAGAAACGAATAATAATAAAAGTCTATTCAGATACGAAAGATGTTTCATCCATTCATTCTGCAATTAAGCAATTAGAGTTAAAAAATCTGCCGGTTTATCCTTCTTATGCTCAAAGATTTGCGATAGCTCCCGATTCAATTATAATTCTTCAGATCAATAGCATAGAATCAAAATTCTTAACAAGGCTGCTAAAAATTAGGAATAGTATTAAAAACAAAATTATTTTTATTGTCCCCGACAATAATGCATTACTTGTGAGCGCACTTGCTAAGCTCGGTTTTACGGATATTTTTATTTTCCCGTATGAGCTGTATATGTTCATTTCCTACCTTGAGGAAATATTAATTAATAATACCTATTTAACCACAGCTTATATTCCAGGAGGTACCGAGGAAGGAATATATGATTTCAAATCAATTATCGGCAATTCAAAAAACTTTTTAAGAACTATCTACATAGCAAAAAAAGTTGCGGCAAATAAAGACGTAAATATTCTAATCAGGGGAGAGACCGGAACCGGCAAAGGCTTAATTGCCAGAGCTATTCATTACAGCAATAAAGATATTACGGGACCTTTTGTAGATATTGTCTGTTCTTCAATCCCGGAGAATTTACTTGAATCGGAATTGTTCGGATATGAACCCGGAGCATTTACAAATGCTAAGAACAGGAAAATCGGTTTATTTGAACTTGCAGAAAAAGGGACTTTGTTTCTTGATGAAATCGGAGATCTAAGTTTAAACATTCAAAAAAAACTTCTACGCGCAATAGATAAAAAATTAATCCGGCATCTTGGCGGTATAACAGACATACCTATTAATACAAGAATTATTTCCGCTACTCAAATGAACTTAGAAGAGTTGATTGAAAAAAATATTTTCCGTGCAGATTTATATCATCGTTTAAATACCGTAAATATTGATATCCCGCCTTTAAGAAAGAGAGAAGGAGATGCATTACTTCTGGCAGATCATTTTATTAATGAATTTAAAATCCAGTTTGATAAGAATATTGAAAAAATAAATGCCGAGGCAAAGGATTTTATTAGTAATTATTACTGGCCTGGTAATGTGAGGGAAATCAGAAATGCGATAGAAAGGGCTGTTTTATTAACCGAAACTAATATAATTAAATTTCAAGATCTCTCACATCTCCTGAAAGCGAAGGAAATATTAAAAAATGACGATATCTTTTATTACCCCGATCAAATCCGCTTAAATATTTATTTTGCTAAACAGAATATGCGAGAATTAAATAAAGTTTATGCAGAAGAAGTCTTAAAAAAAACTAATGGGAATAAATCAATAGCAAGCAGACTTTTAAAAATATCCCGCCCGAAATTAGATAGACTGCTAAACAAATAATATTTTCTTTCGATAATTATGAAAATAGGATATTGATATATGTAACAACATGTACATAATGCCGAATTTTGCTTATTTTCAAATGAATATTTTAAATATGTAATATTTTATTACATGTTTTACGATATTTCCTTTGTAATTAGGTAATATTTACCGACCAATATTTTTACACTTCGAAATTTAATCAAAACATAAGTTTTTATCTGATGGCATAGTCCTTGCGCCTATTATAGTGCTTAAAATACTATTTTCACTAAAATGCGAGGGATTATTATGCTTAAAACTATTTTCACGTCCATTTTCTGCGTTTTATTTTTAATAACGGGTCTCGCAAAGGATCCCCAAAAAAATAACAAAGTAGAGGAAGCTGTTCGTTATAAAGTATCACAAAATCGTTCGACTTTGGAAGTAACTCTTGCAGGAGGAGTACAAACAATTTCCAAAATTCAAGAGACTTATTTACCTATTCTATTATATAGTTCATCCGCACAATTAGAAGCTTTAGGAAGCCGGTATGCATTCGCTCATTCAAATTCCCAGCTTGATGAACTCGGAAGCAGATACGCCTTTGCTCATT
>CAZUCY010000136.1:0-9358 GCA_964618785.1 uncultured Ignavibacteriaceae bacterium
TGATGAAGCAAGCGATTTTGTCTTAGCACTCTGGAAAGATAAATCAAAAGACGGGGAACAAAAAGAAATTACACTTAATTTAGGTATTCTCAAGAACCGTAAAGGCGGACTTGGAAAGATTAAAATTAGCATGGATAAACGCAGCTTAAAAATAAGTGAAGGCACAAAAAATGAAAATAATACCTTATTAAGGCACAATTCCAAACAAGGGGAAGTATTTGAATCAGAGGAAATTGAAGCTGAAGAAGTTATATAGAAGGTAGGAGTTTTTCTAACCTTATCTAATAAAAGTAATTACCAATAATTTGTTTTATAAAATGAGGGTTTTTTGATAAAAATATGAGGTTAATAACATGAAAAGAAAGCAAAATAAAAATCTTAAAATAGTTCCATTACCGGAAGATAAAAACAAGATAAATATTTTCAATCGGAATCTTTTGTATCTAAAAGTTAAGGATGTCCGGCGGGCATATTCAAAATTAATTCAAGATTACTGTAAAGGTTTAGTAAATAATGAAGATGCCAAAACTGTTGCTTATATGTTTTCCGGGTATCTTCAGCTTGTCCGTGACACAGAATTTACAGAGAGATTAAAAACACTCGAAGAAAGGATATTAAATGAAAAGTAATTTTGATAACCGCCTCACTCGGATTGAAAAAGCAATTGATGAAATATTAAACCCCTGCGAAGAAATGATTATTCTCGTCAACAAAAATTTAGGTGAGACAAAGGAAGGGAAAATTGTCGAAATGGAAAAAGAGTTGGGAAGGAAAATAAACCGGAACAAGCTTATTTTCTTTATCGTTTCGGGTCTAACAAAAATTTGAATCGAGTAATCGGATCGCCGCTTAATTAATGCTGGAGGTATTAATTTCCCGTGTTCTTAAAAGATAACTTCTATTCGCTATTTCCCTAAACATAACTCTATGGAAAAAGTATCCAGCAATTATTGAGACACAATAGATTAAAATATACTCAAGTAGAAGTTCACTAAAATTATTTTCCTATCAAATAATTAGTAGTCCCGTTTTGAAAGTTTCGATAGATGTTAAATTAATTATTTATTTCGATCCACTGTAATCCTCATCAGATGTGATTGCATTTGCCCATTCGCTTATTATATCTGGTATACCTTCATTACCTACATAACGTTCATTCATTGAAGGATTTGTTATTGTCATTGACATTAGTAGCGTCCCTGTGCTTGCCTCAATGACACGGCACGAAGCTCTTATGACCATACTCCCATTCATTATTGAATTAACAACGATTATAGTTTTAATATGAGAATTTTCACCTATCTTGAAATATTGCTGCCCTGAAATAATTTGATCCCAATTCACTCCCTTTTCTTTTAACATTGCTTGCAGTGTAGAACGATCCATAAGATTCATCCCCATTCCAAGAAGTTTAGTTGCCAACATATCAACAAATGTCATATCTTGAGTATTTTCAGTTTTATCTGTAAGGACTACTGTTGGAGAAGCTAAATCAATCTTTGTATTCGGTTTTTTCACAATTTGCATACTTGCAGAACCACTACAACCAATAAAACTCAAAAATAATAAAAGAAAAAATATTAAATTTTTCATAAGAGCCTCCTAATTCCATTTATATTAAAGAACCCTATTGATTATTTTACTTAATTTTATCAAATAAACTTAGTCTAAATTTTATTATAAAAGAAATATAAAGTAATATGATTTCCATCGCATTGGTTCATAAATAAGGTAACCGAAGAAGGTTTGGGCTTTATTTTTCATTTTGTTTTTTTCTTTGTTGAATATTTATTTAATTTCAAAAATAATTTTCTTATTATAACTCGTTTAAAATTAATGTCTTAGCTTACTGTCTATTTTATTGGATATTGACTCTAAATATTAGAAATGTATTTTAGTAGAAAAATTCAGAACGGTCAAAAAAATAATTTTAATACGAATTAAGCTAATCGGTTTTTATAGGGCTTGACCGTCCTTGAATTTTCCGGTTAGCTTTTTTCGTTTGTTCTTCTCTTAGTGTAAAAGTCCTACGTTTCACTGAACGTTTAACTTAACAATCGCCTAAAATGTTTGAAAAGCGGGCTATAATCGCAAATTCTTAAGTGATTAAGAGTCAGATGCTCTACCAACTGAGCTAAGGGTGCGGAGTAAAATTAAGGATTTTCATCCTGCTTTCAAAATTCTAAAATTCGTTTTTTATTGTACGATAACTATGATTACTGAATATTTTTTCATTAATTGCGACTGAATTTGATTTGACCTGTGCGTTTATAGGTTATATTGCTGCGGCTTGTGCAACACGAAAGAGCCATGCAGAAATCCGATCCATAAATTCAATTTCTTCAAAACCGCTTGTATATTGATATAAAACATCTTGCAGGATATCTTCCACATCTTCCTTAATAGGGACATTCTTTCCTTTAAAATTGAAAAGCTTTCCGCTTTCTTTCTTTTCAGTAGTCTGTATTTGTAATGAATCTGCAATCATTAATATAAATATTTCATTTATTTATTAAGACTGATAGGCGGCGGGAATATTTTAAAATGATAAAATATTTTATCATTTTCAAAATAAGCTCTTGCTTTCCCCTTATTTATTTTTTAGGCAGGATCACATTGTCATAATCCGAAAAAAAATCTTCTGCCAATTCTCCGGTTGGTTGAATTTTTTTTGATTTTACGCTCTCACTTTTATACGTTTCTACTGCAGCTTTAATTGCAGCCTTAAAACTTGTCATTTCACTTCCAATTTTCCCCCTGTATTTATCATGAATTCCTCCGGTATATTTTTTTATTAATGCGGAAAGCGGTACTGTCTTTGTTACAAGATCACCGGCGGTAATTATAGCTTTATTGATTATTTCTTCTTCCTTCTGCTTTGCATTTCTAAGACAATTATCAACATCTGAATTAATACGTTCTCTAAGTTTTTTGCCGCTGTATGGCGCATATAATAAAGCAATAACTCCGCCGGCAATTCCTCCTATAATAAACGCAGAGATATAATTTGAAGTTTTATGTATCATTAATTTTATTTCCCGATTTTATTTTAAAGAATTAAAATTTACAAATAGAAAATACGATTATTATTTAATAAAATAGAATAATCATTTTACCCTTGTTAATACCTGCTCCATATTCTTGTATTCCTTGTTATCTTGATTTACATACATAGTAATAATTTGATGATCTTTATCAATAAACTTAATGGTTTCATGGTATTTAATATCATTGCCTGTAGAAGGATCAACCATAGTGCCATTTAAGGATAAAGTTGAATCTTGATTATTATATGTACCAGTACTTACGGTAGTCCCAGTGCCAAAATTGTCATACCAAACTGCGGTAAAAATTTTTTTTGCATTATCATAACCGAGCAGCATCATACCTTCAAAAGGCATTCCCATCATATCACCTTTCTGTGAAGATTTAAGATACCTTCCCCCCATTATCATTTCATTAGAACAGATGACATTATATTTCATAGGAGGTTGTGTCGGATCCATCCACATTGTTATTTCCGAAGTCCATTTGCCTGCGCTTTCAGCCATCGTTTGATGAACTATACCCGGAGTCATATAATCCCGCCACGCTTCCTGTTGATCTTGTGCAAAAAGTTGCGGAAAAGAAAGAAATAAAACGAAAACAAAAATAGTACATACGAATGCTTTCATACTTTTATCCTTATTTTTAAGTCAATTATATTTAAAAGTTAAATCTCTATGAAAATAAGAAGATTTATTTTCTGTCAATCATAAGCGAAGTCATTGATATTGAGCCGAGTTCCGTCTTATCATTAAAGATAGATATGTTCTCATTTTTTTCTTTTAACCCCAGAATATAGAGAAGAGGAAGAAAATGCTCCGGAGTGGGGATTGCAAGTTGAGCTTCGACCCCAAGATTTTTATAGTCTATAAGTTCAGAATACTCGTCATTTAAAATTAATTTTTTGAATTTCTTGTTTGCTTCAAGAGCCCAGTCAAATCCATCTTTATTCTTCCAATTTACCATTCTAAGGTTATGCACTATATTTCCACTTCCAATAATTAATATCCCTTTGTTGCGTAATAAGGAAAGCTCTTTGGCAAGTTCATAATGCCATTGAGGCGATTTTGTATAATCAAGGCTCAATTCTACAACCGGTATATCTGCTTCGGGAAATAAGTGCATAACAACACTCCAGCACCCATGATCTAATCCCCAATTTTTATCAAGTTCTACTGATGTTCCGGCGACCAGCTTCTTAGTTTCACCTGCTAAATAAGGGCTGCCAGGGGCTTTATATTCTACTTCAAATAATTCCAACGGGAAACCATAAAAATCATGAATAGTTCTGGGTTTCTCCATTGCAGTCACAAATGTACCTTTGGTTTCCCAATGAGCAGAAATACAAATTACAGCATTCGGTTTTGGTAATGATTTACCTATTTTATTCCATTTAACTGTAAATTCATTTTGGGTTATTGCATTCATAGGATTACCGTGACCGATAAACAACAAAGGCATAGGTTCGGTATTCTTAAATAATCCTGCTATTTTATTTAATTCATTTAGTTCCATTGAGTCACTCAAATTCAGCTAATATCAAAATTCTTATCCTTGTGCATTTGGATATAATAATCGAGTGAAATTTTTCCGGGACCAAATAATAATAAAAACAATAACAATACAAGGATAATAATTGAATAAGCCAACTCGGAGTTTATGGCAAGCAATCCTTTATGCATATCGACCAATATTATAGAACCTAACAATGCAGGTATTTCAAATGTTAATACTAACCGTGTAAATAAACCTATAATAATAGCTGTACCGCAAACAATGTATCCGCCGATAACATAATGGGCAATTATATAATGAATTATCCAGTACTCATTACCTGATATCATTTGTAAGACCTGCTCTTTATTTACAACGAAAGTAATTCCCTTAATTAATAAAACAATCCCAAGTATAATTCTAAAATAGTCCAGCCACTTTGGGCGATGCTGATTTGTCCACTGTTCGATTTTTTTTTCAACAGAACGGACAGTAGGAATTAATTTCATATAACCTTCCCGAAAAATTCATAACCTAAACACGGATAAGTTAAATAACAATGTATAACATATAAAATCTTGCTATCATTAAAAAGAAATAAATTATAAAAACAAAAGCGGAAGGTGCAATAAAGCCCAGATACCATAATGAATATAAGCAGTTTTATTTTCCTGCTTAGTTTGTATTGTAAAGTAAACAACTTTAATAATAGTATTGCTCATCATTGCAATAATGATTGCGGAAACAATTACAGGCTCTAAATGCGAGACCCCGTTTATCAAAGAAAGAATGAAAGGATCTATATCCGTAACTCCAACAATTGCAGAAAGGACAAGCAATCCGATATTTCCTAAAAAATTCTTTACCGAAACGGTCACAATTGTTAAAAATATAAATAGCACTGCAAAAATTATCGCAGGTTTAAGTTCGAACGGATTTTGCATCGTTGAATCGGAATGTTCTGTAGGCTGAACGTTATTAGATTTAATTGTAAAAGCAAGAATAAATCCTGCTAGAGAAAGTAATATAAGCTTCCACCATAAAAGGTAAATAATGGAATTATTAACTATCCAAATAATTACAAGAATTCTAAGATACATTACACTACTTGCGAGAATAGATGCCTGCAAAGCATTTTTCCCCTGTGAAGGATCTTTTTCAGCGATTCTGCCGACTGCAATACTTACCGCAGTACTTGAAACCAACCCTCCAAGCAGCCCGGAAACCCAAAGCCCTACCTTATTTCCCAGCTTTTTCATGAGGAAATAGCCCGCAAATCCTATAGATGAAACCATCATTACAATCTGCCATATATGTGAAGGGTTAAGGTTAAATTGAGTATAATCCTTATTTGGCAAAGCAGGGAAAATAATTATTGTAATAAGAAGAAGTTTTAAAACAGCTAAAAATTCAAATTTATTTAGTTTATCAACGTAATGTTCAAGTTCAGATTTTTCAGAAAGAAGAAGCGTGGATATAATTCCGAGCGCCATTGAAATCCAGACGTCTGTAAGAAGCGCAAGAGCGCCTATAATAAATGTAAGAAGCGCTGCTATTTCACTTGTACCACCGAGGCGTCCTTCTTTAAGTTTCGCTAAATATTCAGTCAATACAAGCGCACCGATAACAATTAAACCCGAAGGAAGAGCAAATGTAACATTTAAATGCTGTAGCCAGCCGCAGCCAAAGCCAAATAAACTAATAAGTGTAAAAGTACGGACGCCTGCAAAAATTCTACCCTTCCTATCTAAGCCGGCGCTTTCTCTTTCAAGCCCTATTAAAAATCCAAGTGCAAGAGCTACAATAAAGCGAAGTTCAAAAGTCCATTCAAATGAATTCATACACTATGATTTTTCTTTATAGCTGTAAAATATAAATACTAATAAATTCAGTTAAAAGAATTTTTTCATCCTATAATTTTTATACGAAAAGAGAAAATATGTACCTCACACAGTGTCACAGCTGCTGGAGTTCTGATTGTTTTTTTGGCGTCTTTTTGCTACTAACTTACCTACTGGCATGTATTTCGCTCATGATTTAATCAGAACAAGTAAGAATATATATACGATAACGCCGGGAAGAACTAATCATACCATTTGAATTTTTTAGACATAATGCTTTGTGAAGTCTTATTATTTCTTAAAAGTGGACACTTTTATTGTAATTTACAAATATTGGAACTAACTGCCAAAAAAGAATTTTCAATTATCAATTAGTAAATTATTATTTTTTTTCCAAAATCTAAAGATGTATGCGGCAATATTAGTTTTGATTTTTCTTATTTTTTCTTATCTTTGTATAGTGCTTAAAAAGGTAAAATTTTAAAAATGAAAATCCATACGGTTCTGCATCATCACAATAAAAAAAATTACTCAGCCGGACTGTGTTGAAAAGTAAAATATAACTTGAAGTATCACCCCGGCAGATGCCGGGTTTTTGCTTTTAAAGGACATAATAAATGAACGGAAATTTAAGATTAGCATTACAAAAAAAAGGCCGTCTTACCGATAAGTCGCTCGAATTGCTACGTTTATGCGGCATGGATATCGAAAATTATTCGGAAAGACTTGTCGTCACTGCAAGAAATTTTCCTCTTGACATTCTTTTCCTTAGAGATGATGATATTCCTGAATATGTACGTGACGGCGTTGCTGACGTTGGAATTGTAGGAGAAGACGTCATTTATGAAAAGCAAATACCATCAATTATAATTGAAAAATTAGGTTTCGGCAGATGCAGTTTAATGCTGGCTTATCCGGAGAACAGAGAACTAAAAAAGCTGGAAGATATAGTTGGAAAAACTATTGCCACTACTTATCCTAAAATTTTAAAAGACTTTCTAAAGTCGAAGAGTCTTGATGCAAAAATAATTGAATTAAGCGGTTCTGTAGAAATTGCACCTTCTTTAGGAGTTGCCGATTTAATTTGCGATATAGTTTCGACAGGTAATACCTTAATGATGAATAAACTGAAAAAATCATTCAAAGTTTTTGATTCTGAGGCTGTCCTAATCTCTGCAAATTCATCGCTTAAAGATGAAAATAAAAATAAATATCTTACGGATTTACGCCGCAGAATGCGTTCCGTAATGACGGCGCGCTCATCAAAATATTTGATGATGAATATACCTAAAGATTCCCTTATTAAAATTATTGAAATTATTCCTTCACTTAAAAGTCCGACTGTTCTGCATCTTGCCGAAGAGAATATGTTAGCAGTTCATGCAGTAATTCCTTCGGACAGTTTCTGGCAAATCATAGGCGATCTGAAAGCTGCCGGAGCATCCGGGATATTATTATTACCAATTGAAAACTTAATACAATGAGATCTTACTTTTTAAATAAATTATCGCAAGAAGATAGAGTTTTATTAACAAAACGGCCGGCAATTAATCTTGAAAAAATATTAAACCTTGTTAAACCCCTTTTAAATAGCATAAAAGCCGAAGGATTAAAAGCAGCGCTTGAATATGCAAAACAATTTGATGGTTTCTCTAACGAAGAAGTACTCGTTACTAAAAAAGAATTTGACAAAGCTGAAAAAAATCTTGATATAAAAATAAAATCTGCAATTATAACCGCCTTTAACAACATCGAAAAATTCCACATCAAACAATTCCCTATAAAATATGAAACTGAAACAATGACCGGAATAAGTTGTTCCAGAGAATTTAGAGCGATAGAAAATGTCGGGCTGTATATTCCCGGAGGCAGCGCCATACTTCCTTCTACAATGCTAATGCTTGGAGTACCGGCAAAAATAGCAGGCAATAGCAGGGTAATTGCTTGTTCACCTTCAAAGAATAATAAAATAAATTTACCTCTGCTTTTTGCTGCAAGACTTTGCGGAATTGAAGAGTTTTACAAATTAGGGGGCGCTCAAGCAGTCGGCTTAATGGCTTATGGCGACAAGAAAGTGCTTAAGGTAAATAAAATATTCGGACCCGGCAACCAATATGTGACGGCAGCAAAATTGTTAGTCAGCATAGACCCGGATGGCTGCTCAATTGATATGCCTGCGGGTCCAAGCGAAGTTTTAGTAATTGCAGACTCTTCAGCTAACCCCTCTTTTGTTGCAGCGGATTTGCTTTCGCAGGCAGAGCACGGCATTGATTCTCATGTAGTGTTAATAACATCAACTTTAGAAATAGCTAACAATATTGAACTTGAAATAGTCAATCAGCTTGAACAACTTCCGCGGAAAAGCATTGCATCAAAGGCATTGGAAAATTCATTCGTCTTAATTACCGAAGATATTAGGCAGGCAATTGAGTTCAGTAATCAATATGCCCCGGAGCACCTGATAATAAATACAAAGGAGCCTGAAAGATATGTCCGGGATATTATAAATGCCGGTTCGGTATTCCTTGGTCAATATTCTCCTGAAAGTGCAGGCGATTATGCTTCAGGTACAAATCATTCGCTACCTACGTACGGTTATGCAAAAACTTACGGCGGCGTTTCGGTTGAAACATTTATGAAGTCAATTACTTTTCAGAAATTAAGCAGAGAGGGGCTTGAAAATATTTCCGGAGCTGTAGAAACACTGGCTGAAGTTGAAGGTCTACAGGCTCATAAAAATGCGGTACAGATAAGATTAAAATAAATAATACAATATAAAAAAAATCCCATTAGAAGTAGGAATATATTTTAATTTCACATAATTTTGAATCCCTGCTTTTACCGGAATAACGCTGCGAGATACTTATGGAAATAAAAGATTTAGTAAGGCAGAATATATTAAACTTAAAACCGTATACATCCGCAAGAGATATATACGATGGTGATAAAGGTATCCTGCTGGATGCAAATGAAAACAG
>CAZUCY010000137.1:0-9053 GCA_964618785.1 uncultured Ignavibacteriaceae bacterium
CGATCTACAGAATGGGAAAACGTAAAAGGGAAGGGGCATTTTTCCGATGCCCATCTTGGGACAAGAGCATACCCAGGATATAATTTTGTACGAATGATAGCATTTCAGGAAGAAAATGCGCTGAATGAACTTATCGACGGTGTGACCAAGTTTAATAGAGAAATCGTAAAGAATGACGATAAAATCAGGATATTCCAACTGCCTTTAGAAAAGATTTTGTAAATTGTATTATTTCTTAAAATAAAATTCAATATTATAAATAAAATATACTTTCCCGTTTTGTTCGTTTTGACGGGATAGTTTTGCTATAATTTTTATCACCGGAATATAATAAGAACTGTTCTCGTTCGCTGCATACAATGAAGAAAGCAGCCTGCCTTTTAGTTACTCAAAATCAAACGATTGCTTATTTGGAAAATTGATATTGTTATATTTTGACGGATATAATAAAAGTCCTAATATTATAAACTATTGTATAATTGTTTCGATAATACAATTAGGTAAAAAATTTTTAATTATGGATTTTACTTTAGAATATTCGGAAGATATAATAATAGCAAGAGTAGTAATCAGAAGAGCTACTTTTCTGGAAGCTTTGCATTTTCAGAATCTTTTAATTAAAGAGATTGACAATGGTTACAGAAAAATTGTGATCGATCTGTCAAATTGTTCATCGATAGATCCGGCGTTTATCAGTGCAATTATTTTTACTTACAAAAAGTTGATGGACCTTGCAGGTGATTTGAAATTAGTAAGACCTAAAAATTATTTGGATGATTACCAAAAGCTTGAAACTAGTCTTAGAGTATTTGAAATTTTTAATTCGAAAGAGAAAGCGCTTGAATGTTATAAAATGATATTCTGCAAACCTTCCGGTCAAAACTTGTTTATCGGAGATACAGTAATTCTTAGTTGAACTCTTCTATCTAAAAAAAAGTTTTAGTACTACCGCACTACTTATTTCAAAACATTTTCATTAATAAATATTTATTTTAAAAATGAGAGAATTAATTTGATTTTAACATGGAATAGAATTTAGTGTGTATAATAATAGGACACAAACAGAATAGTTTAAGAGATTTGCTGGTTAATTTTAGGATATTTTACTACAAAAATAAAACTTTTTCAAAAAAGATGAGATATATTCTCAATTGTGAGATTTAATCTTGATTGTTTTCTTATTTTCTGCATGAAAACCGCCTTCATCTTCCCATCCGGAAGGAGCAGATATCATATAAAACGCTAAAATGCTGGCTGAAATTATTGAGACCCCAATAAAAAAGAGAATAATCAATAGCATTGTTTTTTTCTCCAATAATAATAATATATATAGCAATTATCGAACCAAATTAAAAATAGTTTAGCGATTATTGTATTATGTGCAATCCATATTTATATTTGTCCATCATATTTATTTATCAAATAAATAAAAAATTGAAAAATTATGACACAGAAAATTATATTACAAACAAATTTTTCTAAACTTAAACTTGTGAAACAAGGAAAAGTACGAGATATTTATGATTTAGGGGAAGCTTATTTAATTGTTTCGACCGACAGGTTATCAGCGTTTGATGTAATTATGGCACAGGGAATACCGTATAAAGGAGAGGTTTTAACTAAAATATCTTCATTTTGGTTTAGTTTTATGCAAGATATTATAAATAATCATGTTATTACAACCAATGTGAATGATTTTCCAAAAGAATGTCTTGAATACGCTGAAGATTTGAAGGGAAGGTCAATGCTGGTAAAAAAGGCTGAAGTCATACCTATTGAATGTATTGTTAGAGGCTACATTTCCGGCTCAGGGTTGAATGATTATAAAAAAACAGGCAAAATTTCAGGCATAATTCTTCCCGTGGGGCTTGTAGAATCTGAAATATTACCTGAACCGATTTTTACACCGTCTACAAAAGCAGAAATCGGGCAGCATGATGAAAACATATCATTTAATGAGGCAGAAAAAATTATAGATAAAAGTAAGCTTGAAAAAATTAAAGATGCTGCTTTGGCTATTTATAAGAAAGCTTCTGAATATGCCTTGAGAAAAGGAATTATTATTGCCGATACAAAAATGGAATTTGGTATTTACAAGAATCAGGTAATAATTGTAGATGAATTATTGACTCCTGATTCCTCAAGGTTTTGGCCATTAAAAAAATATAAAAAGGGGGGCGCACAGGAAAGTTATGATAAACAATTTGTAAGAGATTATTTACTCTCGATTAAATTCAATAAACAACCGCCTCCGCCGGAATTACCGGATGATATTATCCGCAAAACCGCTGAAAAATATTTAGATGCTTTATATGAATTGACCGGTGAGAGAATAATGTAAATGGAGCCCCTATTCATAAGGATTAACAAGAAAGTAAATCTCTTAATTCAATGGGATGTCGGCGACAATCCACAAATCGAATTAAGCTTTTAAAGGTGTTGCTGTCCATATGTGGCTTGTTCTGAATAGAGAGAAAGCCAAAGTAAAAATTCTATTCCCTTGTTTTTTGCAAAGCAAATAAAGATTAATAATATTTGCAGGGTTGGAAATTATACAATCGGGATAACTTGGAGAGATGGTTACAATACGGGAATTTACCAATTCCAGTACCTTAAGTTTCTTGCTCAATGCAATAATGCTGTATGAAAATCTATGATACTGCCTAATCAATTAACTGTTTTAAGAATTATTTTAACTCCCGTATTTTTTATCCTTTTTTTATCGAACTATCCAGTTCTAAGACAGATATCTTTAATTGTATTTATTATTGCAGCATTAACCGACTGGTATGACGGCTGGTTAGCAAGAAAATTTAATTATATAACAAGCTGGGGGAAATTTTGGGATCCTCTTGCAGATAAGATTTTAACATCAGCGGCATTTTTTGCATTCGTATTAATTAAAGTCATTCCTTTCTGGATGGTACTTATTATAATTATTAGAGATTTTTTAATAACCGGGCTGAGGGCTTATGCAGATTACAAGGGGCATTCCTTTCCGACAAGCCGGTATGCCCAATGGAAAACTTTCATTCAAATGACTTTTCTTTATTATCTTCTAATAGTCTATTTAGGTCAAAGCTTTCATCGCATTTATTACAGCAATGAAAGAATATTTGCAATATTAATGAATCCTGATTTTATATATTATGCTATGCTTTCAGTCACCATTATAACATTTCATTCCGGAGTTATTTATCTGTACCGTGGCAGACATTTAATCAATAATTTAATCAGAAATGAAAATTAATATATTTGAAAAATGTTTGGGGTCGGGTTTTTTTACGGGATACATCCCTTTTGCATCCGGAACATTTGGCAGTCTTGCCGCTTTATTAATTTATTATATCCCCGGATTTTCATATCCTCCGGTAATAATTACTGCCATAATTCTATTGGCTTTCTATGGAATATATATAGGTACTAAATTTGAAAAAATATATGGAGAAGATCCTGCCGAATGTACAATTGATGAAGTTGTAGGGATGTGGATTACTTTATTGTTTGCTCCTAAAACGATCGCTATATCATTAACCGGTTTCTTAATCTGGCGGATTTTAGATATTATAAAGCCTTTCCCTGCACGACGGGCAGAAAAATTGCCTGGTGGTTTAGGTATTATGCTTGATGATGTAATTGCCGGCACTTATTCGTTAATCATTCTTCAAGTAATTTTGATTATCTTTAGACACTAGTTATTTTCAATTTTCTGAGAGGAAAATGAATGCTCATATAATTACAATTGGGGATGAAATTTTAATCGGGCAAACTATAAATACGAACGCAGCATTTATTGGAGAGAAGCTTTCCGGGATTCAAATGAATGTACGGAAATTATCTACCGTACCCGATGATGAGGACGAAATATTAAAAGAGTTTAAGGTATGTTTTAACGAAAATGATCTTGTGGTTGTTACAGGTGGGCTGGGACCTACCCATGACGATATCACCAGGACATGCGTTGTTAAATTCTTTCATACCGAATTAATTCGCAATGATGAAGTTCTTGATGATGTCAGGAATTTTTTTAATAAGAGGGGAAGGAAGCTGACAAAGATTAATGAAGACCAAGCTTTAGTTCCTCAAAATGCAAAGGTAATTAGGAATGAAATGGGAACGGCGCCTGGGATTTGGATAGAAAAAGAAGATAAAATATTCGTGGTGATGCCCGGCGTACCTTTTGAAATGAAAGCCATGATGAATAACTACATCATTCCCAGACTGCAGGAGAGAATTATTAATAAAGATTCCTTTATAAAAAGAGGTAATCTTTTAACAACGGGCATACCGGAATCAATGTTATTTGAAAGACTTGGAAATTTGGAAGAACTTTTATCTGGAGCAAAGCTGGCTTTCCTTCCAAGTCAATTTGGCGTGAAGCTTAGAATCACTGTAAATGAAAAAAATGAAGAGTTTGCAGTAAATAAATTAAGTGAGATAGAACAAAAGATCAGAAGCAAAGTCGGGAGATTTATATATTCAAAGCAGGATGAATCTCTGGAACATACTGTTGCAAGAATGCTTTGTGAAAGAGGTTTAACTATTGCTGTCGCGGAATCGTGTACAGGCGGATTAATTTCAAATCTGCTGACAAATATAAGTGGAAGCAGTAAATTCTATGAGCGCGGTATAATATCTTATAGTAATGCTTCAAAAGTTGAAATTCTAAAAGTTTCAGAAGATACAATTACTCAAAACGGTGCTGTCAGCATTGAGATTGCCCGTCAGATGGCGGAGGGAATTAAGTCAATAAGCGGTACCGATTTGGGTCTGGCTACTACCGGCATTATGGGACCCACAGGAGGCAGTTCCGAAAAACCTTTAGGATTGGCATATATAGGACTTTGTGATGATAAAGTTTGCACAGCAAAGAAATTTCAATTTGGAGACGACAGATTTTTAAACAAACAAAGGGCTGCTCAAGCAGCGCTGGATATGGTAAGGCGTTATTTACTGGGAATTCCGTTTGATGAATAGGTTATTTTTTGCTTTAAAAATACCCAAGGAAATTAGAGAAAAAATTATTAGCTTGCGCGATAGTGCAATAATTGGTTCTAAGATGTACAAGTGGGAACCGGAAGAAAAAATTCATCTTACATTGAAATTTTTAGGTGAGGTAAAAGAAGAATTAGTGGAATCAATAATTAATTCGCTTAAATTTGTTAGTGATTATAATAGGTTTGAGTGCAAACTGTCCCGGTTTGGTTTTTTTTATAAGCAAGGGCAGTCCAGGGTTCTATGGATAGGGTTGACTCCTAATGACTATATAAATCAAATGGTGGAAAAAATAAATAAAGAATTAGAAATATTCTCTATCCCTTCTGAAAGGAGAAAATTTCAACCTCATTTAACTGTTAAAAGGTTAAAAGGAGATGAAGGGAAAAATTTTATAGATTCTTTTGAAGGCTTTAAAGTGCCGGATATTCAATTTAAAGCTTATGAAGCAGCTTTGATGAGAAGTGATTTACTTTCTAACGGTTCGAAGTATACTGAAATTAAAAGATATAACTTAAAATGATTTGGAGGTTAAATGAGTTCCGACAGAGAACAGAAATTAAAAATAATTGACGACGCCATTGCCAGTATAGAAAAAACATACGGTAAAGGTTCCATTATGAAGCTCGGGAACGGAGTAATTGCTGATGTAGAATCAATACCTACCGGAGCACTTTCTCTCGATTATGCACTTGGTATTGGCGGTGTTCCGCGCGGCAGGGTTACAGAAATTTTCGGTCCTGAATCGAGCGGCAAAACTACTTTGTGTCTTCATATTATAGCTGAAGCACAAAAAACCGGCGGACTTGCTGCCTTTATTGATGCAGAACATGCTCTTGATGTCAATTATGCTAAGCGGCTTGGTGTAGATACAGCTAATTTACTTTTATCTCAGCCGGATTTTGGCGAGCAAGCGCTTGAGATTACTGATACTTTAGTTCGGAGTAACGCTCTTGATATAATAGTAATTGATTCAGTTGCTGCACTTGTCCCGCGATCGGAAATTGAAGGCGAAATGGGTGATGCTACAATGGCTGTTCAGGCAAGGCTTATGTCACAGGCACTCAGAAAATTAACCGGAGCAATTTCAAAATCAAAAACATCTGTTATTTTTATAAATCAATTAAGAAGTAAAATCGGCGTAATGTTTGGAAACCCTGAAACAACCACCGGCGGAAATGCTCTAAAGTTTTATGCTTCAGTACGCCTTGATATTAGAAGAATAGCTGCTATTAAAGATGGTAATGAAGTGATTGGAAATAGGACAAAAGTTAAAATTGTAAAGAGCAAAGTTGCGCCTCCATTTAAAGAAGTTGAGTTCGATATCCTATATAATGAAGGAATAAGCAAAACAGGGGATCTGCTTGATATAGCGTCAAACTTAGGCGTTATAAAAAAGAGCGGCGCATGGTTTACTTATGATGAGGATAGGTTTCAGGGCAGAGAACAATTCCGTCAAAAGTTAGTGGAATCGCCTGACCTTTATAATAAGCTTGAAAAGGAAGTAAAGCAAAAACTGGGAATGTCTAAAGAAGAAAAAGCGTCTGCTGAAGAAAAACAGCCGACTAAAGATAAAAGATCGGCAAAGTAAAATTTCACCCGATGAATGATGAGAATAGAAAAGATTAAAAAAAAAGATGAGAAAAATGTAATTATTACTTTTGACAATGGCGAGCGGCTTTATCTAGCTTATGATGTATTTCTAAAGAACGGCTTGAAGAAAAATGACGATTTTTCCGAAAGCCGTTTTTCATCTCTGGTTGAGGAAAATCAATTATTCCATTTAAAGCAAAAAGCCTTTCTTTACCTCGGAAGGCGGCTCCACTCATCTTATGAACTTATGTTGAAACTTAAACAAAAGGGATACAAGCAGCGATTAATTGAACAGGTTATTGAGGAATTGATAAAAGGCAATTATATTAATGATTATGAATTTGCTTCACTTTTTGCTGATGAGAATATAAGAAATAAATTGTGGGGAAGGAAAAAACTAGAAGCAGAATTATTTAGAAAGGGAATAGATAGGAATATAATTTTACAAATTGGGGATGAGAAATTTTCAACCGGCGGTGAACTGAATCAAGCTGTAGAATTAGGCAGGAAAAAGATTAAATCACTTCAATCAAGGAGAATTGATAGCGAAAAATTAAAGATAAAGCTTGTCTCTTTTCTTATGATAAAAGGATATGATTATGAATGCAGTCGGAGAACTGTGGAAATCTTATTGGAAGAATAAAAGCGCTTTTTATTGTCGTATCTTGGATTCAAGCTTGGTAATCATTTCTGAAATTTCTTTTACTTCAACAGCGGATGCAGCTTCTTTTATATTAAACCATTTCCTATCTCTCTGGATTTTCTCCGGGTATTCATCAAGCATTTCTATCACTTCCATTGCGTAAACTTTTACATGACAAATACCAATAGACTTTTGATTACCAAAATAACCCAGTTCTATCGTTTCATTTGTTCCAAGTATGCCCGCTTCTTCATAAGCTTCTTTTTTAGCCGACTCAAATGGTGATAAATTAAACTCAATAAACCCCTTTGGTATAATCCATTTCTTTTTCTTCATTGAAGTAATTAATAGCACTTCTATATCATCCTTTATTCTCCTATAAGGAATGACGCCGGACTGGTTAAAATTAAACTCAAGTTTCAACTTATATTCCAAATAATTTCGATACAATGTCTGTAAATTAGCTTTCTTGTGCATCCGGTTACCTCTTCTAAAATAATATTAGTCTGGTTCCCAATTTGTTCGTCTGAAAACATAGTTCTCTTTATCTAAAATTATTTTCTACTATGAAAAAACTCAGAGGTTCACCGACTGCCGAAACAGGAAACTTTTGCCGGAATGCTAAAGTTTTATAACTTAGTTATAAGAAAATAATAAATATTACTAAGAAAATGAAAAATTCTTAACTTTAATCATCATTTATCTGAATTTAATATCGAAAATATTTATGAATATTTTAGAAAACGTATCATTAAAAAATTATAATACATTCGGAATTGACGTTAAGGCAAAAGCTGTAGCAGAAATTTTCAGCAAAGATGAATTGAAAGAAATACTTTTATTCAGCGAATTTAAAAATTCAAAAAAGTTAGTTATTGGCGGCGGAAGCAATATTCTTTTAACTAAGGATTTCGACGGACTTGTAATTAAAAATTCTATTACAGGAATTAATATTATTGATGAAGATAAATCGACAGTACTTATTCAAGCAGGCTCGGGAGTAATCTGGCATCACCTTGTCTTATATTGTGTTGATAATAACTTCGGCGGTATAGAAAACCTTTCACTTATCCCAGGTACTGTTGGCGCGGCGCCTTTGCAGAATATAGGAGCTTACGGGCAGGAATTAAAGGATGTTTTCTTCTCCTTGAAAGGCATCTGTGTGAATGATTTAACCGAAAAATATTTCAACAACAAGAAATGTGAATTCGGTTACCGTGACAGCATCTTTAAAAATGAGTTAAAAGGAAAGTTCGTTATAACTAATATAACCCTCCGGCTAAAAAAGAACCCTGTTATCAGTTTAAACTATGCTTCAATAAAGGAGGAAATTGAAAAATTGAATTTACAAAATGTAACAATCCGGGATGTAAGCAATATAGTTTGTGAAATAAGAAAGGGGAAGCTTCCTGATCCTTCTATTATTGGAAATGCAGGCAGTTTCTTTAAGAATCCTGAAGTTGATATATTTAAATTTGATGAACTGAAAAAAGATTATCCCGATATTAGTGGATATAATATGGATAACGGGAAAATAAAGCTTGCAGCTGGCTGGCTTATAGAAAAATGCCAATGGAAAGGGAAGCGGGTGGGTAATGTTGGTTCGTATTCAAAACAGTCTCTTATCCTGGTTAATTACGGCGGGGCGACAGGAAAGGAAATCCTGCAATTAGCTAATGAAATTAAGAATTCGATATATGATAAATTTGGAATAATTCTAAATGAAGAAGTAAACATTTATTGACTCACATTTCTAAATTAGTAAAGCAAAATTCAAATCCGCAGTTAAAAAATTAATTAGCGGATAAACTTTATCACTTAA
>CAZUCY010000138.1:0-9034 GCA_964618785.1 uncultured Ignavibacteriaceae bacterium
AAGAAGAAGCAACTGAAGTAAAATCGTACCTTGGCTTATATAAAACCAGCGGAGACGAGCCTACAAGGAATGCAGCTTTACGCCTTGCAAAGGATTCCGCCCAACATGCAAACAAATTAATGGATATAAAAGGCACTACTAATGAACCTTGGCACCGTTCCGAATCGGGCGGACTTTTACGCAATATAGTGTATGGTTTTAATGACGGACTCACTGCAAATTTCGGTTTGATCGCAGGAGTAATAGGAGCAAGTTTAGCCCCGCATATTATATTAATTTCAGGCATTTCAGGCATGATAGCAGATTCACTTTCGATGGGTTCATCGGGTTATCTTGCTGCTATGAGCGAAAAAGAAGTATATGACCACGAAAGAGAGATGGAAAAAGAGGAAATTCTTTTAATGCCGGAACTGGAAACTGAAGAACTCGTATTAATTTATGAATCAAAAGGTATGAATAAGGATGAAGCAGTTGCCCGCGCAAAAGAAACTATGAAAGTTCCTGAACAGGCGCTGGAAGAAAAAGTGCGTGAAGAATTGGGTATAAACAAACAAAATTTAAGTCCTTTTAAGGAAGGATGGATAACAGGCACAGCTACTGCAGTTGGTGCATTAATACCGGTTTTCCCATTTTTTTTCAGCAACGGATTAACCGCAATTTGGTCATCTTTTATAATTTCCATGACTGCTCATTTCGGCGTAGGAGCTGCCCGCAGTTTTTTTACCGGAAGAGGAATTTTCAGAAGCGGCTTCGATATGTTTATTGTCGGTTTCGGCATTGCAGCTATTGGATATTTCATCGGGCAGTGGATTTCCAAAATGTTTTAAATAAAATATAATGGATTTTAGATTAGACAATTCAGATGCTCATGCGGCACTTAGAATAAAAGACTTCAGATGGTTTATTGCAGCACGCTTTTCATTAACTTTTGCCATCCAGATGCAATCGGTTATAGTGGGCTGGCAAATATATCAATTAACACATGATGCATTATCGCTTGGCTTAATTGGTTTAGCAGAAGCCATCCCTTTTATTAGCTTTTCATTATTTACCGGTCATGTTGCAGATGTAGTTAGCAGAAAAAAAATTATAGTTTTTTCAAATTTTGCATACTTCCTTTGTGCAATAGCACTTTTATTAGTTTCTACACAGCTGCATATAATCCTTGATAAACACGGTGTATTTCCTATCTATATTATTATTTTTATTACTGGGATAGCCCGAGGCTTTTTATCCCCTGCCCAAGGGGCATATGCTGCGCAGCTTGTACCGCGTGAATTATTCGGAAACGCTTCTACGTGGAATAGCCTTATATGGCAAATTGCGGCGGTAACGGGACCTGCAATCGGTGGATTAGTTT
Source organism: uncultured Ignavibacteriaceae bacterium (assembly GCA_964618785.1). Classification (GTDB taxonomy): domain Bacteria; phylum Bacteroidota; class Ignavibacteria; order Ignavibacteriales; family Ignavibacteriaceae; genus FEN-1297. The sequence continues at coordinate 1,361 of CAZUCY010000138.1, forward strand.
ATGGCTTTGGGGGAATAGGTTATGCGTACACTATAGTTATACTTTTAACTGCCGCGGGTTTTGTCTTTTTTACATTTGTATCGAACAAGCCGCTGCCGGAACGAACTCCTAAAGAATCCATCCTGCAAAGCCTTTCTAATGGACTAAAATTTGTTTTCAAAAATCAAATTATTGTTAGCGCAATTACACTGGATATGTTTGCAGTTTTCTTCGGCGGAGCTGTTTCGGTTTTACCAATTTTTGCCGATCAGGTTTTGCATGCGGGCGCAAAGGGTTTAGGACTTTTAAGAGCCGCACCGGCAGTCGGAGCTATTATTATGTCTATAGTTCAGACACATCACCCGTTGTTTAAGAATGCCGGACGAAATCTCTTATTTTGTGTATTCGGATTCGGAATTTCAATTATTTCATTTGCAATTTCAAAAAGTATCTACGTCTCTTTGTTTGTCCTAATGCTTAGCGGTATGTTTGATAATGTTAGCGTTATTATGCGCAGTACAATAATTCAGTTATATACTCCGAACGAAATGAGGGGGCGTGTATCCGCAGTAAATGGCATATTTATCGGTTCATCCAATGAACTTGGCTCATTTGAATCGGGAGTTGCAGCGAAATTACTGGGGTTGATACCATCGGTAATTTTCGGAGGCAGCATGACGCTGATTGTGGTAGCTGCAGTTAGAAAACTTGCACCCAAGTTAAAAAAGCTAAAACTTTGAAACTATATATAATGAAATTGATAAAAGTTTCGCATAAGCAAAGATGCATTTCTTTTTTGTCATACTCCGTTTTAACTTTATTCTATAAATTATTCTTCATTCAAAAAATAGAGGACATATGGAGAAGCCCCGTTTAAATTTTTGGCAAATTTGGAACATGAGTTTCGGATTCCTTGGTATTCAATTCGGCTTTGCACTTCAGAATGCTAATGTGAGCAGAATTTTTGAGACACTCGGCGCAAAAATAGATGCTATCCCGATTTTATGGATTGCAGCACCTATAACAGGATTAATCGTTCAGCCTATTATAGGATATATGAGCGATAAGACTTGGGGAAAACTTGGAAGGCGGAGACCATACTTTCTTTCCGGCGCAATACTTGCATCAGCGGCAATATTGATAATGCCTAGCTCTCCTATGCTCTGGGTAGCAGCAGGTATGCTATGGATTATGGATGCTTCAATAAATATTTCCATGGAACCATTCAGAGCTTTTGTAGGCGATATGCTTCCTGCCTCACAAAGGACTACCGGCTTCTCTATGCAGAGTTTCTTTATAGGTATAGGTGCAGTTGTCGCTTCCGCACTTCCTTATATAATGACTAACTGGTTTAGATTTAATAATACAGCGCCGGCAGGATTAATTCCCCAATCCGTAAAATTATCTTTCTATGTAGGCGGGGCTGTTTTTTTCTTTGCAGTACTGTGGACTGTTATTAATACAAAAGAATATTCCCCGGAAGAGCTAAAAAAATACAATGAAGGAGCCAGGAGACATTCTGTCTTGGAATATTATGAGGGGAAGCTTATTGAACATTCAAAATTTACGCGGAATGGTTTTGCGTGGATGCTGATTGGGATAATTCTTTTCCTAGTTTTCTATTTCCTTATTGATATGGATTATGGACTCGGTGTTTTTTTCGGCGGGATAATTATATTCGGCATTCTTCAAATAATTGTCGGAATAATGACAAAATATAACAGCACGGGCAGCGGTTTTGTGGTAGTAATGAACGACTTATTCAAAATGCCTAAGACAATGGTGCAGCTTGCGTATGTTCAATTTTTTTCATGGTTTGCTTTGTTTGCGATGTGGATTTACACAACTCCTGCAGTTACTCATCATATTTATGGAGCAACTGATACACAATCAGCATTATATAACCGCGGCGCCGACTGGGTGGGAGTTTTAATGGCAGTATATAACGGTTTTGCAGCGGTAATGGCATTCTTGATAATGTGGCTGGCAAATAAAGCAAGCAGGAAAGCAGTCCATGCAATAAGCTTAGTGTGCGGAGGACTTGGATTAGCATCTTTTTATATTATTAAAAATCCAAATTTACTGTTGATCTCCGAGCTTGGGATAGGATTGGCATGGGCTTCAATATTAGCAATGCCTTACGCAATATTAACCGGCTCACTTCCTTCAGAAAAGATGGGGGTGTATATGGGAATATTTAACTTTTTCATAGTAATTCCGCAAATTACCGCTGCAGCAATTCTCGGATTTTTTGTAAAAAATTTATTCGGAGGAGAAGCAATTTATGCTCTATTACTGGGCGGGGCTTCGTTTCTTGTAGCCGCGCTGCTTGCGATAAAAGTCGATGATGTAGATGTATAGAGATAGGGCATGCCCGTGTTTATTTATTTCCTTGCACGTATCTCTTGAAGAATGCTGTTAATTTCATCTTTTTTTAAATTTAAATCAATGCCCTTAATATTTAGAGGTAAATCGTTTGCAGAAACTGCATGTAAGACGAAAACTGTTCCATTTTTCCTTTTAATTAATACTTTCCCGGTTTTTTTAACCTTTTCCAAATGGGAGCTAAATTTTGTCTATCTTCACTGTACATATCTATTCTTAAACCTCATTTATTAATATTCTAATGTTTATCATCCTTTGCAAAACTAATCGAGTTGAAAAGCTCCCTGCAAATCTGAACAATATAATCCTCTTGTGAAGAAAGATTAGCCGACACGTTGGATAGCAAAACAAATCCAACCCGTGCAGTTTTCTCAAATATAACTCTGCATGAGTAGCCCGGAGTTTTACCAAATGCACCGTATAAACGAAGATCGTTATATCTATAATAACCCCATCCAAGACACTTAGTATTGTGCTCATCTTCATCAAATGTTCCTTGCTCTGCTATACTAAAATAAGAAGTATCCTTTATACAAGCATTAATATATTTTACCATATCCTTAGCCGTGAATTTTATTCCGCCCGCTACCACTATGCCAATGTCATCATTCCCTATTATGTTTCCTTTTACATCCCTGCCGCATACCAAATTTTTCTTACGCTCATCTGTAAATTGAATAAAAGTATTTTGCCTATCTAAAGGAAAGGATATAACATCGTCCATCAAATCTTCATAAGATTTATTTGTTACAAGCGTTATTATATGCCCATGTATTTCCGCTCCCAAGTTAGAATATGATCTCTTTTCTCCCGGAGTTGAATTTAGGAAACATCTGTTTGCAAGATAATCATATAATTTAATCACATCATTACGATTTTCCAGACTCTCAGAAATAGAGCTATTATTGTTTAAATTGTCAATATCTTTAGGAAGCCCGGAAGTATGATTTTCCGATTGTAGAAGAGTAATTTCTTTCCCGTTTTGAGAACTCTGCTTCAGTTTTAGGGTAGAAGATTTTTTATCGGTTCATTCAAATTAATAACACCATCTAAGACTATTTTTAAATAGCAATGTTCAGGTAAATGTCTTTGTAATTGAACCGATCTCGAAGGCGTAGTTGCTTTTATTGACATAAATCAACGAATCGTTCTGCCCCTTAACACCGATAAATCTTACGGCATCATTTAGTTTATAATAACGATTAAAAATGTCCCACGCTTTTACCTTTTCTTCAGCAGGTACCATGTTAATAAATGGTTTCATTATTCATGGTATATAGAAGCCATTATCATCTTTATACGTGTCTACATTTATAGTTTCATTCATTTGTTTAAAATGGTCCTCAAAAACTTTCCTGCAGTCAATAGATATCTTATTTCTCTTATAATCTTTATTTATTGTAATAATAATGTTAATTATGAATTAAACGCTGTGAAATACCGGATAGCATATACAAAATCGTCAAACTCCGATTTTTATGATTGCTAAATTACAAACGGCAAAAGTAGTTCGGCAGGTTGCACAAGCTATTTTTCCTTATCTTCTTTAACCAAAAACCAGAGGAAAGCGGAAATTGAAAGTGTTATCGTACTTACAATAAAAATTAGACTTTTATCAGAAGCCTTGGAAACTGCTTGTCCTACCGCAAAGCTTGCAACAAGCTGCGGCAGTACGACAGCAAGATTAAACAATCCCATATACAAGCCCATCTTTGATTGTTCAACTTTTTGTGACATTATTGCAAATGGCAGACTAATTGTGGACGCCCACCCTAAACCAAGGAATGCCATTATTAGATAAATCATCCCCGGCTGGAACCCAAATAACAGCATCCCGAGATAACCCACAGCCATTGTAGTTATACAAATTGCATGTGTTTTTACACGACCGATTTTTCTTGTAACGGGTTCCAAAACAAAAGCGGGTAGAACAGCTCCTACGGCATTTAAAATTAAAAAACTGATTGAGACTATACGACCCATTTCTATTTGTAAAGAATCAGGTATGGATGAGCCGGGAATAAAATGATAAACCTTGTACTGGACATAAGTAAACATATAAACAAACATTGTCTGAATACCAATCCAAGTAAATGAATGAGCTGCAAGCACCCTCATAAAACCAATTTTCCCGGCAGCGATTTTTGATTTACCTTCGGTGCTCTTAAACAAGACTTTGAAAACAAAAAAGATTGTAATAGCAAAACAGACTATTTCGACGTAATAATTTTTAAATTCAATACGCAGCACACGCATTATTATTGCATAAGCGGCATAGAGTAAAAATCCCCAAAGGGGCTGTATATTATTGATTATTTCACTAAAAGAAGTTTTGGAGGCATTTGATTGTTTTTTAGCCTCGCTGCCTCTATCCTCCTTTAATTCTCTTGGCTCTTCAATAAAGAATGTAGGAATTATTGAAAGCAATATAACTAAAGCAACACCGAAATAAATAAGCACATAATTATTCCATACAGCGCCGATAACATAAGCAAGCACTCCGAAAGTGCCGGAAACTGTCTGCATCCATGAATAACCTTTGGTGCGTTCTACCCCTTCGGGAGTCACATCCGCAATAATTGATCTTGTTGGATTAAAACTAACATTTATTGCAAGATCAAGAGTAAGAGCCACTGCAATTGCTACGCCGAGAATCCCGCTAAAACCAAGAGATTTTGAAATAACATCGATATTAGGTATAGCAAGAAGCATTAGCGCCGCAAGAAATCCGCCTATAAAAATAAAAGGTCTTCTTCTTCCATTCCAAAGCCACACCCTGTCGCTTAAAATACCTATTATTACCTGTCCCAATATACCGGCAACCGGGCCCGCCGCCCATACCAAACCGATTTCATCAATTTGAAGATGATACTTTGAACTGAGTATCCAGCTAAGCGCTGAAATTTGGATTGATAGAGCAAACCCCATCGCCGTTGCAGGCAGTGAAAGGAGCGCATAAAATGACTTAGATAATTTCTTTTGTATTTCAAGCATATAATTCTCAAATAATAATTTGAAATATAAATTTTAATAAATTCTGATTCATTCTTCGTTGTACCGGACTTAGGCAGATAATGACAAAAACTCATTAATCAGCTGCATTTAATAATTGCAGCTTGCATATCTTCATTTTAACAATAAGAATAATGTCCCAGAAACCCCCTCGACATTAATAATGCTGTTATCATTATATTCATACGACTTTCCTGTTGTCATATTTTTTATTGTTTTAATACCTTTAAGTTGATCTTCATATTGTTTCAAGTCTATCTCTTGATTGTTTAGGTTATCATTCACAACAACCATTATTCTATCATCATTAAAATTTTTGAAGTATACGAAAATATTTTCAAAAGGTGGGTACTGGACAAGTTTTCCGACGGTTAAAGCCTTATGTTCATGTCTAAGCTTAAGCAGATTGGTTATAAAATTATATATTTCGTTTTCATAATCAGTTCTGCCACCTTTTTTAAAAGCATCACGTTTTTCAGAAGGAAAGCCGCCGGTAAAATCAGCCCGTATGGTACCGTCGTCATTACCACCCTTCATTCCAATCTCAGTGCCATAAAACAGTTCTGGGATGCCGCGTGAAGTAAGCAGCATGGTAATGGTCATTTTAAATTTCTTAACGTCGCTATTTGCCTGCATCATAGCCCGCGGCACATCATGATTGTCAATAAAAGTAACAAGATTCTGGGGGTTCCTGTAAATAAAATCTTTTGCAAAATCTTCATAAATATTTTGCAGTTTCGCTTTTCCTCTTAGGAATGCCGTATATGTATCGTAAGTAGCAAAATCAGTAATAGCAGGAAGATTTGAATCAAACGATTTGGGATAATAATTTCCCTTCTGAAAGCTGGAAAGGAAAACCGCATCACCTGTCCACACCTCACCTACAATATTAATATTTGGATACTCATTTAAAATTGTTTTAGCCCAATTGGAAAGGTATATTTGATCGCTATAAGGATAGGTATCTTCCCTAATGCCATCCAGTCCGGTTGATTCAATCCACCAGATTGTATTTTCAATTAAGTAATTACTTACATAAGGATTAGCCTGGTTAAGATCAGGAAGATAATTAGTGAACCATCCCTTTGTTGTATTTATTATTGTGGAAGAGTCACGATGTATATCTGCAAAAGATAATTTATCATGCCTTGTCGAAAGATGTTTTTGAACAGTACCGTTTATCCAATCGGCAAAAGGAAGATTATTGATCCAAGGGTGGCTAATGCTGATATGATTACTAACATGATCTAAAATAATTTTTAACCCCCTGGCATGTGTTTGGTCCACTAACTTTTTATATAATTCATTAGTGCCTAAACGGGAATCAACTTTATATAAATCTGTAGCTGAATAACCTGCATAACCGTAGTAATTTATACCGGTATTATTCTCCAATACGGGACAAATCCATAAGGTGGTAATATTAAGATTCTTCAGATAATCAAGATGATTTATAATGCCCTGTATATCGCCGCCATGTCTGGCAATGGGATTCTGCAAATTATATTCATCAGGCATGCCAATAATTTTATTATTAGAAATATCACCGTCGGCAAAGCGATCAGGCATAATTAAATAGAGCACATCTTCCGAATTAAACCCCTGATACCTCCCGGTTTCAATTTGTCGTTCAAAAACAGGGAAATTAAAATTGGCCTCTATATCGTTTTTTTTAAGAGTTATTTTGTAATTGCCGGGTTTTATGGTGGGAAGAATTTCAATATCAATAAATAGATATGAAGAACTCTCTGAATTGTGAACAGCGCAAACTTTTATTGAGCTATCATTAAAACCAGCTTGAGCATTTAAAAGATTGCTTCCATAAATCATAAGCTGAATTCTGTTCAGCTTCATCCCTGCCCACCAATTTGGCGGTTCAATTTTAGCAATATTTATATTTTGGGCCTGGCAGGTAATTGTTAAAATTAAAAGGAAAAACAGTAAAAAATTTTTTGCCATTAAAACTAGAATTCTCCGGTTAAACCTTTATTTTAAAAATGAATGCGTTGAAGATATTTAGAATTATAATTGCCCCTTAGGTAAAAAAATAATTATCTTAATTTATCCTAAAGGTTTATAAATTCAGATTTTCGCGCAACTTACAAATTAATAGTAAATTTAAGGCAAAGAGGAGTGAATGGATACTACCCTAATGGAGTGATTTTCACGTCAAGTGGGTGGTTATTAATAGAGTAAATTCTCTAAATGGAATTGCGAAAGTTTATTTTGAAGATATATATCCAAAATTAAAACTTTTCAAGCCATTTCCTTGATTTTAGTTCACAATAAAAATACTTT
>CAZUCY010000139.1:0-8933 GCA_964618785.1 uncultured Ignavibacteriaceae bacterium
CATTTGAATTATTAAAAGCATTGACTTCAGAAGAAGAAATGGAAGTTGTAAAAAATGCTATGGGATTTTAAGAAAAATGCGAACAAAATTTTTTGGAGATTAAGTTTAAGAAAAACCCATCAGCCAACAATGTATAAAAATAATATCCGGGATAGTAGTAAATCTCCGGTTCAATTCGAGCCTTCTTTAATTCTTTACGAAAATAATCACAATACCTTCTGATAATTTCATTGATTTCCATGTTGACGATCCTTTTGTGTGCCGCTTTATCTCCGTTCTATTGAAAAAATAAAACAGTAAAATGGACTTGTCCCTTCAGGGTTAATAAAAACGATTAACTAAGTGGCTACTTGTAAGCCTATGGCTTAAAGAATAGTTATAAGCTGGGGGAATGATCCTATTTAAGAAAAAATGGGGAGATACTTTTAGACTTTGACAAACAAACGGGTTTTAATTTCGAGAATTTGCTTAAACATTTTTAGAAATATTTTGAAATTTATATATATCATGATTAAGTTAATCTTAAGATTTTTACCAGTTATGAAATATGTTTAAACTCAATAATTTGTAACTCTGTTTTCTAAAATATATAAATCAGGGGCAGAACTAATAGATAAAATGGTAACCCTATGCAAGATGGCCAAATAACAGTTCATGATAAGTCAAAAGTAGTCCGTCTTATTGACTACCTTACTAAATTGGCATCCCTACGTTCCAAAATTATTAGAAATGTGAATGATTACTCACGAGTAATTTGGATAAATGATATTCCTAAACAACTTGGGTGCTTTACTCAGGCATGGGGTAGATCTGAAGATATTGATACTGACATTTGGGTCGAAATACAAAACAAACCTGAACCTAAACAACCGAACTTGCCTGAACAGTTAAAAGGGTTCATTGATATTGATTTTCTCCGAAAGAAAGTATGGATGCCCCAAAATCTAAATGGAACTGTTCATCCAGAGATTTTTAAAGCATTACAATTTTATAAAACAAACCAGTGGGAACCTTGGGTTATTCAACATAATATTTGGGAGGAAAGGTACAAAATATATACTTCGTTTTTTGCTATCTATCAAGAACAACTTCGACTTGGAGAGGAGTACGAACTTGTCTTAGGTCTTGGGCTGCTGACATGGCAGACTCCAACAAGTCAATATATTCGTCGACATTTAATTGTCGCAAATGCTTCTCTTGAATTTGAAGCTCATTTAGGGAAATTTACAATCCGTCCGAATCCAGAAGGTGCAAATGTTCGGCCTGAACTAGATATGCTAGACATCGATGATCAACCCAGAATGTCTGAAGAAAACTCAAAATCAATGTTAAATGATGCCGCAGATGATCCATGGGAAAAAGTCTATATTGAAAAGGCTCTAAAGGTTCTTGTACATTCCTTTAATCCTCCAGGTGAGTATGAAGACTCAATGGAATCACAAAATTCAATATCTTCTGATAAACCAATAGTAGAGTTAGCACCCGCAATTATCCTAAGAAAAAGAACTATCAAGGGTCTAACGGAGACTCTTAAACGAATTAAAGAAAGAATTGAAAAAGGTGAAGTTATTCCTGTCGAGTTTAAGGATCTTGCTGAAATACCACAAAGGAATGATTTGGATACTCTATCTGATCCTGGAAATTCAGAAGCGAAATTTGATGGTGAAATATACTTTCCCAAACCCTCTAATGAAGAGCAGCGTCAAATTGTCCATAAAATTCACAATTCAACAGGTGTACTTGTTCAAGGCCCTCCTGGTACTGGGAAATCTCATACCATTGCGAATTTAATTTGCCATCTTCTTGCGAAGGGACAAAGAATACTTATTACAGCAAAGACACCGCGTGCTCTTCAAGTACTCGAAGGATTGTTACCCAACGAAATTCGGCCTTTATGTATTAACTTGCTTGGAAGCGGATTGGAAGAAAAACGCTCACTTGAAACTAGCGTAGGTGGAATTCTAAGGAATAATGAAAAATGGAAAAACCATGATTCAGAACTAAAAATTCAAAATCAAGAACTGAGAGTTTTACAACTTCGGAAAATGAAAGCTGAAATCGAAAAGAGGATTCGTTTAATAAGTGAATCTGAAACCTATTGTCATACAATTGTGGATGGCCATTATAAAGGAACTGCCTCTCAAATCGCTCAAAAAATAAATATGCAAGCACCGATTCTGAATTGGTTCACTGATGTTATTCCGGCGGATAATCCTTGTCCAATTAAGGAAGAAGAATTGAGTAATGTCCATTCTTTCCTTTGCAACATATCTACGGAAAAACTTCATGAATTAGAGCTTGAATTACCTGAACATTTGTTAGAACCAAATGATTTTAGTGATCTAATCAGTTCAGAGGAAATTGCAGCTAATGAAGAAGAGGCTGCTAAACATGATGGAGATATTAACACAGCAAATAATTTGACAAACCTTCAAGATAGCTTAATTATTAATCTTAAAGATAGCCTAACAGCCTATTTGAATAAATGGAATAAATTATCTGCTTTGCCCTATGATTGGATTCAAAAAGCAAAAGAAGAAATCGTTTTAGGGAGAAGTTCAGTGTGGCGTAAACTACATCATGTCACTATTAAGACTGTTAAGAATTATAAAGATGTTCGACTTGCAGATAATACAACTATTGAAATTCCTGAAGATATTAATAAAATATTATTACTTGAAGATTTGGGTAGACTTAAAGACCATCTTAAACAAGGAGGAAATCTTGGCTGGTGGTTGTTTCGACCAAAACCTGTTAAGGAATGCATGTATATTCTTAAAACTATTTGTGTAAATGGCCGCAAATGCAATAACCTTTCTCAGTTTCAATTACTTTCAGATGTATTATCGATCCATATTGAATTTAATAAGACATGGGATTTTTGGAAAAATATATGTGAAACAAATACAGGACCATTCTCGCTTCAATTACTATCTTTTTCCGATTTATGTGGATTTCTTAATGAGGCTATACTACTTGAAGAGTTGGCAAATAAATGTCGGCAAAACTTAGAAAAGAGTGGGGATATAGTCGAACCAAGATGGAACAGTGAACATCAAGTAAAACTAATTTTGGGATCTTGTAAGTTGGCATTAGCCCAAATTGCAAGAAGACAAGTGACGGACCAGATCAAACAAGTTGAATCGCAATTAAGATCAATTGACTCTGGAGACCACTCCCACCCTATTATCGTTGAGTTACTTTCTTCCGTTTGTTCCCGAGATCTAAAATTATTCACTAAATGTTTTAATAAAATTGAAATCTTGTATAAAGAAAAAAAGGACTATCAGATATTCAAGGAAAATATTACCCGATTAAGCAGATTCATCCCGAATATGATAAATGATTTGAGGCTAACTTGTAATGAAATATATTGGGATACTCGTATAAGTAAAGTCGGTGATGCTTGGCGTTGGATGCAGGCGAAGACTTGGTCAATAGAAAATGTTAGAAAAGAAAATTTGTCAGATCTTGCGCGAAGAGTAGAACAGCTTGAATGTGATATCAACGAATGTATTGCAGAAATTGCTTCTTTACGGGCATGGACTTTTTGTTTTAGCAGGCTTCAACAAGAGCAACGTAGACACATGGAAGCATGGCAGCAATCTATGCAACTACTTGGGAAAGGAACCGGGAAGCATGCTCCCCGCCATCGTCGTGATGCTCAAAAGCATCTTAATGAATGTCGGGAGGCTATTCCTGCTTGGGTTATGCCTCTACATAGAGTCTGGGATACAATAGATCCCGCACCCGGAATGTTTGACGTTGTTATTATAGATGAAGCTTCACAATGTGGATTTGAGGCTCTACCACTTTTATACTTAGGGAAAAAAATGTTGATTGTCGGGGATGATAAGCAAATCAGTCCTGATGCCGTTGGTATACAAAGAGATACTGTTTTCAGATTAATGGAAGAGTTCCTATTTGATTATAATTTCAGATCTTCATTTAATATTGAGAGTAGCCTATTTTCTCATTGTAAACTCAGATATGGAATTCGTCGAGTAACTCTTCGAGAACATTTCCGTAGTATGCCCGAGATTATCCGGTTCAGCAATGATCTATGCTATCAGGAAACGCCATTACTTCCTTTGAGGCAATATGGTCCTGATCGGTTAAACCCCCTTGAACATGTTTATATAAAAGACGGATATCGCCAAGGGTCAAACAACCTTATAATCAATGAAGATGAAGCTGAAGCAATTGCAAATAAAATCATGGAACTTTGCCATGACGTTAGATATATAGGGAAGTCGATGGGTGTTGTTGTTCTTCAAGGAGACGCCCAAGCAGGATTAATCGAAGAGAAGTTATTGAACTTAATTGGGGCTGAAGAAATAAAAGAAAGACGGATTGTTTGTGGAAATCCATATAGTTTCCAAGGTGACGAGCGAGACATTATATTTTTGTCCATGGTCGCTGCACCAAATGAAAGAATTGGCGCGCTTACAAAACCTTCGGATGAGAGGAGATTCAATGTTGCGGCAAGTCGGGCAAAAGATCAAATGTGGCTATTCCATTCAGTGACCTGTAATGATCTGAGTACCTTTTGCTTAAGAAGAAGACTTCTAGAATTCTTTCAAAATACCAAAACTATCGAAATTGCTGGGATACAAATAGGTGAATTGGAAAAAAGAGCTTTTCAGGACAATAGAGAAATTCTAAAACCTCCAAAACCATTCGACAGTTGGTTCGAAGTTGATGTCGCACTAATGCTCGGTAGAAAAAATTATAAAATCATACCTCAGTTTGATGTGGCAGGGAAAAGCATAGATATCGTGATAGAAGGAGGAAAGGCACGATTAGCTGTTGAATGTGATGGGGATGAATTCCATGGGATTGACCGGTTTGAAGAAGATATGGAACGTCAAAGAATGTTGGAGCGATGTGGTTGGACTTTTTTCCGTGTCAGAGCCTCGCATTTTTATGTATCAGCAGAAGATTCACTTAAAGATCTCTGGAGGATGCTTGACGAGAGGGATATTTTCCCACAGACTTTTCTTCAAAAAGATCCTTGTAAAACTGTCGATATTCAAAAAAAGATGGTTGGAGAATTTGAGTCATGTCAAGGAAATGAAATATCAACATTTCAAACTTTGACCCCAAAGATAATAGTTGAGTTAGGAGATATTGTCGAATATTTTGAGCTTGATAATCCGGAAATACAAAGACAAGCTCAGATAACGAACAGAGAATCGAATCCTGAATTGGGATTAATTAATATTAATACCCCTATCGCACATGCTTTATTAAAATCAGCCGTTGGTGAAATTATCGAAATTCATTTACCAATTGGCATCAAACATTTCCAGATAACTAAAATAATTAAAAGTAAATTTTAACATTATGCTGGTTAAACTGCCTAATGGGAGTTGGATGGATGGTTTATTCTCTCAAGTTGCTGTTTTAACCCATCATTTTCCTATTAACATTTAATTCCTACTGCAAAATCTGGGTTTATTACCCAAATTATTATGAAAATTATTGGGCTTAATATGGCATATTATTAAAATCGTTGAAACAATCACAGGTGGCAGGTTTTCATGGCCTTGGCTGCCAATTACTGGCAGGGTTTGGATGGCCCTTTTTCCAATAACGTGGCAGGGTTTGATGGCCCTCGGGTGGCAGGTATTAAATGGTCCTTTTTACTTTTAAGTGGCTGGTTTTCGTGGCCTTTGACACCCAAGAAACAAAGCTTAATTTAAATTGTCACCAATATATCAATTAAGCTCATCAGCAAATAATAATTATTTGATTTGAAACAATATTTATTAATCTTGTATCTATCAAAGAAATTAATTATTAACAAGGATAAATCTATATGTGAATTCATTTGATATAAATATTTATTATCGTAGTGTAACAATAAAAACAGCGTCGACTTGATTGGCTGCTTAATCATAGATAATTTATATTACTTGCTTTATAATACTTTTGGTAATATTCCAAAATAATTCCGCATCACTTTTAATTATTTTTATTCCATGAGAATATTCTTTGTAAGGATGAATATAATTACGATAATCCCTTAATACTTCTCCGACATTTTTGACGGATTGAGTAATCCATCCAATTTCGTGTGATATTTCAATATAATTTTTTAGAGTCCAATCATGTAGTGGTAATACTTTTGATGTTTTTTTATCGATAGGTGCTGATTTTAATTTGAAAATTATTGCTTTATCCGGATATGTATTTATCTTTGCCAGTAAAATCGCCTCTAAAATTCCTCCCATCATTACAACGGAAGAGAGAGGGGAATTGGCAACTATACATTTTACACATTCTTCCCATCTATTTTTAAGAATAGAAATCATTTTCTCATCTTGAATTAATGGATTAAAATTTGGGGAAATATCTGGAATATTATTTTGATTGGTTTGCAAAGAGATATTTACAATATTTTCCGAACGAATTTTTATTAACTCATTCTTAAGACTATTTAGCTGTTTTATGTAAATTGACCGCTCGGTTCTTTTTTCACAAGCTTCTAATAAAAACTTATAAATATTATCTGCGTTTGAAAATATGACGTTATCCAAATTCAATTCCAATCGCCAATTTCTAAACCAAGAAAGAGCGGTTGCTTTTACTAATCCCTTTTCGTCTAGTGATTGTACACGGTTCGAATGATTACGTTTCAAAACTTTTGAAAGTGATTCAATTTGAATAATTGCCTTGTCAATTGAATCAATCATTTTTTCTTGCTCTTTGCATTAACGATTTTTTCCTTTTGAACTTTTTGTTTAATGGGTTTTGTTGCCTTTTTAATAGATTTGTTAGTCTGAGGTAATGTCATTGCAATTAAGTTTTCACCAACAGTATTAATTTTATAAAAACCTTTTTCTTCAGCTTTATCAAGGAGTCCATTAAAGTTAGAGTTTCTTAAAGTTTGTCCTGGATTTTTCAATCTTTCACGATTCGCTAATCTTGTAGCATCTTGAAGAATAGCACTATCAATGGATTCTTTTCTGTCTGGAATTGGGGCTTCAAACTTGTAATAGTATGCTACCGCAGTAGCGAATTGCCTGTCATTCCGTGGAATTTTAGTAGCGATAAAGCTTTTTAAATCTTTAACTTGTCCAGAGAATGAGTTTAGTTGTTGTGATTGTGCAGGAAATTGTTGTTGGATTGCTTGTCTATTATTTTGTTGTAATTCTAACCCCAGTTTTTCTCTTGCCCATCTTATAATTCGTTCTTGTTCAGGTTTTTCAAATTTTTCAAGAGTGTTAACTAATACTCTTACAGCTTCCAAATCGTCAGTTTGTTGAGACATTTTAACCTCCTAAATAAATAATAATTTTAATTCCATTCATCACTATTACTTAAACAAAATTCATTATTTTTGATTAAAAAATAATTAAGGTAGAAAAATCTTTGATAGCACAATTATTTCAAATATGTATATCTTTTCGAAATGTAATTTCTAATGTGTCTTTTTCCCATCGCTACAATAACCCCGGTAATATTGCATAGTGTCCCAGCAGTTGGATGATTAACATAATGAATTTTGGGAGAGAAAGTCAAGGGTAGGGCATGGAGACGGGATACCGGAGAAAGGAGACCGGTGCGCATAGTGCGGAAAATAGTACTTCTCTTTATTTAATAACCTTTATATTCATCAAGATCATTATAATTGTTGCCGCCTAAGCTGTAGAAATTATTCTCTTCGTCTTCAAATCTTTCATTCTCTTGCAGCTCATCCAATTCATTGCCCCGTACATCAGGGTAGCCGTCTGTAGCATCTTCAATAATTTTTTTCACGTTTTTCTTTCCCGCTCTCTTATAGGATTTTTTAATCTTGTATGTTTCTTCCGGGTTCAGGTCTTCTTCTTTGTCGTGAGAATATATGTCATCGCTTCCGGCATAGTTGGGATAGTCTGGAAAAGTATTTTCTTCAAATCCGATTACTATACGTTTTTGGATGTTTTTTTCTCCTGATTCAGGTGCAGGTCGTTTACAGTTCTTTTTTTCTTTTTTCATTTTAGTCCCTTTGAGTAATTCTTTCAAATGGTTAATAAATAATTACTTGATAATAGTACATTTTGAAAGAGAGGTATTCAATCGGGCAAAGGGATGGAAAAGGGCTTAATCCTTTTTGTGGGGGTTCAGATTCGTATTCGAATATTTAGTATTTTAATTTATGTAAAACGAAATAAATTTATAAAGAGGTCTTATGCCTGATAGATTAAAAAATAAAATTGCAATAGTTACCGGCGGGGGAAGAGGCATTGGTAAAGCAATTGCAAAGGCTTATGCCGGTGAAGGCGCAAAGGTAATAGTTACGGCAGCTAAGCAAAAAAAAGAAATAGATGAAACGGCTTTGGAAATAAATGGGAAAGCTGTTTTGGCGGATATTACCAATCCTGATGATGTACAAAAATTGGTTGATACGGTAATTTATGAATTCGGAAGAATTGATATTTTAGTAAATAATGCCGCAAGAGGAATGCTGTTTGTTAATGAATCTTTTATGACTGCTCCAAAACCATTCTGGGAAGCCGACCCCCACAATTGGCAGATGGTTTTAAATACTAATGTAAACGGTACATTCTTAGTCACCAGGACAGTTATCCCGCAAATGTTAAAACAAAAATCCGGACGTATAATTAATATCTCAATAAATTCCGAAACAATGAAACGCCGGGGATTTTCTCCGTACGGACCTTCCAAAGCTGCTCTTGAATCAATGAGTATTATATGGGCCCAGGAACTTTCAGGTACCGGGATCACTCTTAATATGCTCCTTCCCGGCGGAGCTACTCTGACAGGAATGATTCCACCAAATTTTCCTGAAGATAAAAAACATGAATTACTCCAGCCGGATGTTATTGCTGATGCGGCCGTTTACCTTGCTTCCGATGAGTCTGCAAATATAAACGGGCAAAGAATAATTGCCGTTGAATGGAATAAGGAACATGGGATAAATAAAT
>CAZUCY010000140.1:0-8826 GCA_964618785.1 uncultured Ignavibacteriaceae bacterium
CCATAGCAGCGCTCTGCCCGTAAAGATGCACGGGAATAACGGCTTTTGTTTTCTTTGTTATCTTACGGATTACCTCAACGGGATCCATATTGAAAGTAACGGGATCAATATCCGTAAATACCGGAACAGCGCCAAGTCTTGATACAACACCCGCCGTAGCAAAAAACGAATATGACGGGACGATAACCTCATCACCGGGTTTAATATCAATCGCCATTAATGCAATCAACAGGGCATCCGTGCCCGAAGAAACTCCCAGCGCATATTTGCATTTTAAATATTCGCAGAATGCTTGTTCCATCTTCTCTACGTCCGAACCCAGAATAAAATATTGAGATTCGGCAACGCGCAGCAATGCTTTATCTATCTCAATTTTAAGCGATTTGTATTGAGATTTGAGATCAAGCAGGGGTACTCTCATTAAACTCTCCAAAAATTTAACTATTAAAATTACGAAGAAATAGAAGAGATAAAAAGGTTAACGGATAATAAGCACACGGGTAAAAAAGAAAGGGATAAAATCTCTGCGGGATCCTATAATTACCTCCTTTAAGAAGGTATATTACAAAAAGTCACCTTTTACAATTATTTTTATTTATAAATATCCTTTCGATGCCCAATACTATGAATTACAATTGTCATTTCGTTTTCAAGAATTTCATAAATTATTCTATATGAACCTTCGCGCAGCTTATACAGGCCGGTAAGAGAACCTTTTAATGGAAACACCTTTGCGGAATGTACATTTAATGACAACCAATGAAGACGTTTAACAATTCGCCGGGCTGTTTGTTTATCCAATTTCCCGAGCTCTTTAGACGCAGATTTTAATAATCGAATGGAATAAATGGAAGTCATTAGAGTCCAAGCCGGGAAATGACATGTTGGATGTCCTCGCCTCTTTCTCCGTTAGCAACACTTTTCTTTTGGCGAATCAACCTTTTCCGAACATTTTCTTTAATTAATTTCCCTTCTTCGGGATCGCCTAAAATCTCAAAAAGTTTTTGTTCAACAACCTTAGCAATTAGTTCGGAGAATTCCTTTTTAGTCATGTTTGCAATTGTTGTTTCCATAATGAATTCTTTCATCAGTATTAGTATTTAACTTAATGCTGCCTGTCAGGCAATCTTTAGAAATAATTTATAATTTAAAAATAGATAAAATTTCCTTAAAATGAACTCTCCGTGGGCGCTTTGCCTGCCTGGAGCTGCCTGCCTGTCCGGCAGGCTGGCCTTTTCTCTCTCTTTCGAAGAGAGCGGGAAAAGGGGTTTGGAGTGATCTCTTTATCCATCCCGATAAGAAATCGCATAGGCGTAAACTTAACATTGTCTAAAATAGGGCTAATTTATTTGAAAGTAATGGGTTACAGCATTAAATAATTTTGATTAATTATATGCATATTTCTATGTCATCGCTATGCGGCTTTGAAATTTTTTTAATTTTATTCTTTCTACTGATATGTCATCCCGATGCATCGGGGCTTAGGAAAGTTCCCAATGCTATATTTCCGGAGCCGCAGTGGCAGGCCTCTGGGATTCTGGCACGCACAGATTGATAATCTGTGCTACGAAACTCGTCTCACATAGTGTAATGCCTACCGGGACGTTAATGCATCCGGTTTTGCAACCGGGCATATGAAATCTTGTTCAATGTCTTTGAATAGTTTCCCAAGTTTATCTTTATCGGAAACGATCGGGTTGGTTACCATCCAGTCTATATTAATATCAGGATCATTGTAAAGGATGGCTCTTTCGTCGGGCTTGCTGTAAAAATTAGAACACTTATAATGAAAGATTGCCTCTAAAGAAAGAACGGAAAAACCATGGGCAAAACCGCCGGGTATAAATAACTGCACATGATTCTCTTCGGATAGTTCGATTGAAAAATACTTGCCGAATGTCGGGGAGCTGAAACGAATATCCACTGCTACATCAAGCACTCTTCCCTTAAGCACATGGCAAAGCTTTGCCTGAACTCCCGCGCCTGCCTGATAATGAAGCCCTCTTACCACTCCCGCCGATGATTTTGAAATATTATCCTGGACAAAATTAATATCAATTCCGGCGTCCGCATATTTTTTATAATTATAATTTTCAAAAAAATATCCACGCCCGTCCTTAAAGACATCCGGGTAAATAACAAGCAGCCCTTCAAGCGGCGTCTTCTGTATTTTCATTTTCTAATTCCTGAATTCTGAAAATCGTTATAATGTAAATTAAGATTCTTGCAATACTCTTTCTAAGTATTCCCTGTAAGAACATTTTGGGTAGGAGCCCACTAATTTAATAAAAGTATCACGAGTAATAAAATCCTTACGGTAAGCAATCTCCTCAATACAGCCAACCTTAAGTCCCTGCCTTTGTTCAATTACGCCAAAAAAATTGGACGCCTGCAGCAATGCTTCCGGGGTTCCGGTATCAAGCCATGCCACGCCCCTGCCGATTTTTTCAACCTTAAGTTCTCCTTTTTTCAGGTATTCCCTGTTCACATCGGTTATTTCCAGTTCACCGCGTGCAGAAGGCTTTAGATTTTTGGAGATTTTAATAACCTCGTTATTATATATATAAATTCCCGGCACGGCATAGTTGGACTTCGGCTGTTCCGGTTTTTCTTCTATGGAAATTGCAGTCCCGTTTTTATCAAACTCAACAATACCGTAGCGCTGCGGATCATTCACCTGGTATCCGAATATAGTAGCGCCTTTATTTTTATCCAATGCATTATAGAAAAAGTTAAACGCTCCATAAAAAATATTATCGCCAAGTACAAGAGCAACATCATCGCCGCCAATAAAATTTTCACCAATAATAAAAGATTCCGCAATCCCCCTGGGAGCCACCTGCAAAGCATACTGGATTGATATCCCTAAATTGGAACCATCCCCGAATAACTGATTGTACAGGGGCAGAGTGCTTTCATTGGAAATTATCAGGATTTCCTTTATGCCGCCCAGCATTAAAACCGAGAGCGGGTAGTAAATTAATGGCTTATCATAGATGACCACTAACTGTTTGCTGTAAACTTTTGTTACCGGGAACAGCCTTGAACCCGATCCCCCCGCTAAAATAATACCTTTCATATTCAACTCTCAAATTTTTCTATAATACAAATTTACATATGGATTTAATATAATCCGCAGAACCGTCTCTCAGCCAGCCGTCTAATTGAGCGGGTTCTTTCAACTGCTGCCCTCTAAGGCGCGGGACGGATAAGTACTGGCAGTCGATGAAAGGCAGTGCAGTCATATCACCCCACAACTTTTCAAACTGGGCAACCGGGAAAATATCCTCCTGCCCTTTGCCCCATCTTTTCTTAACATCTTTTATAGTAATATACGTCGGCATTTTAGCCGCCATATTCCTGACGGATTCAAGGACTAATTTTTCATTCACCAGGTCATTCCTGCTTAAAGAAAACACCTCCAGCAGCTTATCAATATTTATCCATGAAGTAAGAGTATTATAATAACTCAAATCAAATTCAATTTCTTCCTTAGGCAAAGCAAGCCCTTCCACAAGTCGCAGATTCCCGTTAACCATTGCAAGTCCGCCGCCCCTGTCATCAATGCGCTTTGTAATAACTTCCATTGTAAGCGTTTTGTTTTTCAGGATATGGAACCCCAATATGGCAGGATCTAAGTTAGCGCCAAGAGTATCGATATTATGGGACATCAGGTATTTTAAGCCGGGATTTTCTTCAAGCATTTTAAGCAAAGTGCCGTTGATAAACATATTAGGGATTTCATACCAATGGCCTACTGGGTGCAGACACTGGTGTGCAAGATTGTCGGTATAGTCCGAACCCTGTCCCATATTTTCAACCCAGTTGAACAATGCGGCTCTTAAACTTTGCCGGACTTTCTGCGCTTGTTCATCCAGTATCTGTTGCGGCAATTCCTCCCACAAATAACGAAGATCGCGTTTCATGGGTATCATTCGCAGGCCGATAAACTTTCCCTGCGATAAATAAAGGCCTCCCGGGTAATTATAATTCCTGTTTAACATTAATTTATGTTCAATAGGATTATGCGTTAAATAACTTGTAGTAAATACATGCTGAATTTTTTTATCATACGCTTCAGCAGTTTTATTGCTTTTTGCCAGATGAATTTCTATAAAGCTCCTGTGCTTCCTGTCGAACTTGCAGAATGGATTCAGCGCTTTTACAACGCCTGCGCCCTTCGTCCACCTGCTGCCTATGCCGCCTGCAAAAGATACAACAGCCGCTTCCCCTTTTTCCAAAGCCGTAATGCCGGTGTTATTAAACAGTCCGTTGTTTATACCGGATATATCCGTTACGCTTCCTTCCTTTACATCCGTTATCTGGGTATTGATGGAAAGATTATTCTGCGCAAGCCCTATCCGCCCGTTTTTTAAATCGGAACGTATCTGTTCATGCTGAACGGGATCAAACCCGTACTGCTTTAACAAATTCTGCAGATTCTCTTTACCGTCATTCTGCAAGACTTTCTGCGGCAGGATTATATCAAACAGCGAACTAAGCAGCCCGGAATAATTTGCATCGCCGCGGGCAATGTAACTTAATTCCTCCAGCTCTGTTCTCTGCACCCTGGTAAGCTCATGACTTTCCTTCTTTAAAAGCGCCGGAGTAATAATAGAATAATACCCGCCCGGCATAAGAGCTTTTTCATCCTCAAGCAATTCGCAGTAAGAGCCTTTTTCATTTATTTCAAAATCATAAACAACCGGTTCCATTGCGAACGGGACCGAATCCTTCAACTCATCCTTCAACCCGACCATAATTTTCCGGATATCAGCCTGCGCCTTCTTTTTAACTCCGGGATTAAACATAAACCCCATACCCCCGCCGGACATTCCGCCCATCATCCAGAACCCCCAGAAATCGCAAGCGTATTTCTCTTCAATTTTTTGAATCAGTTGTTCAGTAAATAGATTAGTAGCCCACGGAATTATTGTCTGCACAGGCCCAAAAAAATTCTTTTGTGTTAAATGCCCTAACGTTTTTATTTCGCCGCTTTTCAGATTTTCAAGAATCAGGTCGAATATCTGCATAGCATCTTTTCTTCCCTGCCATTCAGCCTTAGCAGGCTGTTGCATAAAGGGCTCAAAAATATATGTGACTGTGTATTTTACGCATATAAATAATTATTTGGCTCATGGTGTCTTCTATTACCATAAACCGTAAAGATTAAGTTAAGCCGACCTATATTATTTCCCTTTGATCCAAAATAAAATAATGTTTTTGAAAATTTGGCTGTTATTATCCTAAATAGCTTATTTAAATTATGAGCCATACATACTAGTGCAAATTCACCATTGACTTTAGCAAGCCCTCTTCGTTTGAAACGATCATATCTCATATTCTGCTTTATATTTCCAAATACCGGCTCTACACTGGTTTTACGTTTTTGAAATAACTCCTTGGCTTGTTCCTCTTGTCTTATCTTTGTCTTCATATCATCTATCAAATATTCCTTTTCGTCAAGGCTTATTTCTCTCTTATCTTTTTTATTATTTGAAGCTAAGCATTGTGACTTAATTTCACAACCTGAACACCCCTCAGTTCTATATTTCCTCCCCTTAAATGATTTATTATTTTCTCTTCTATAAAAGTTAAGACTCTTTCCCATTGGACATTTATAGGTATCGTTGTCTTTATTATATATAAAATCTTCTTTCTTTATCTTTCTACCTGTGACTTTTATTTTTTCAATTTTATCTTTAATCGTTCCTTCTTCTTCTGAAGGTAATTCATATGATATATAAGCATCAATCTTATTTTCTTTTATATATTCCAATTGTTCATAACTCCCATAGCCGTTATCTGTTATATATTTCCTTTCTTCTTCAGGCTTACCTATTGTTTGTTCAATATTTTGATGTTGTTTAGAAAATGTTTGACGGTCATTTCTATCTTGTATTACATCCGGCGATGTAATTAGTTGACTTCCCATATCTACGCTGATCTGTGCATTGTATGCAGGTGAATAGCCTTTCCCATAGCCCAAATCCATCATGTATGCATCCGGTTCTACTATATTTATTTGGTGGGATTCACGGTAACTTTTTGTGATTTTTTCTTTTCTTTCCTTTACTTCTTTCCGTCTGACTTCTAATAAATCCTTTTTATCTTTTAATTGCTTTACCCTAATATCTAGTTCTTCTTTCCTCTCGAGGGTTTGTTCTTTCTCTAATTCTTCTAAATAACTATCTATTTCTTTTTGAATTGCAGCCATATACCTTTCTATTTTTGATTCCTGGTAGCTCTTCTTTTTACTGCTTGCTGATCTTATCTTACTTCCATCTATCGCTACTTCCTTGAAGTTTGCATATCCCTTCTGTTTGGCTCTTAATATTATCTGCGTAAATAAATCTTTCATTTGATCAAGATTATGCTGGATAAATCTGGCTATTGTTGTGTGATCCGGTTTCAGGTTGCATGAGGCATATATAAAATCCATATGCTTCTTACAATATTGCTCTATCTTCCTTGTACTATATATTGACTCTGTGAATGCAAGAAATATTATCGCTAACATTATTTTCGGTTCATATGAATCGGCTCCTTGTGCTGAATACCTTGCATATATTTTACTTAAATCCAATTTATCTATTACTGCTGTTATATATCTTATCTTGGCATCTTTCTCTACAAAATCATCTAAACAATGACCCAAAAGAATTGTCTGATTCCTATCTGCCGTTATAAATCCCATTTTGTCTCTGTTCTATTTGTTTTATTTTTATAACTAAATATATTTAAATCCTTTCAGATTAAAATATATTTTTCAGAATTTATTGCTGCTTAATTTGCAACAGCCTGCTTAGACCTAAGCAAATATTTCTCGGTAACCATTTCCAGAATCGGACCCACATCCTGTGCCATTCCGCCATGGACCATAATAAGGCTGCTCTGAAGCAGCTCCCTGGTTTCCTTAGAAACATCATCATATCCCAGCACCTTATGCCAGGGCAGTAAACATCCGTTGCTAATGCCAAATTCCGGGTCACCTTCGGCGGCCTCAACGCCAATAATTAATTTCATACCCGGCCATACACCCCCGCTATCCTGCCAGCCTCCGCCGGAGCCCGCCAGCCATTCGCCCGATATAGCACGGGCGGCAACAATTCTCCTGTCAGCCTCTTCCAGCCCGCCGGTTAAATTTTTAATCTGTCCCGTTGCGCGCATGCAGATTGAAATTAACGATGCAAGTAAATTTGTTGATACCGCCAGCCGGGAGCCTTTTGGGATATTATTCACCTTGCTTACAATTTCAATCCCGCAGCCCGGCTTAATTAAACGGGAGAGCAATTGGGAAAGCGGCTGTCCGGCGCCTTCAATACCGGGCGGAATAATTCCCGAAGCAATAACCGCGGCTTTCAATAAACCTAAGTAATCTTTGGTAAAATCAAAAACCTCATCTATAGTAGTTATTTCCACTGTGGCATTAAGGTCAACGCTGGTAAGCTTAAGAACGGGTTTATCAATAATCCTGAAATAAGTCTCAATAGGCGGCTGCGGTTTGGTATTATTCCCATCGGCAAGCACGGATAAATTTACGGAAACATTTATAACACGGGCGCCCTGCGGGTAATCCATTCCAAGAAAGAATATATCGCTCCATCCGCTGTGAGAAAGGTCCATACGCACGGGGGTCTGCTCATGCAGGACCGGGAATAACTTTCCGGCTGGAATATTTTCAAACAATTCCTTTCTAATTCTTAAAGGATGGTCATCCGGGTGCCCGATCCTGAACATCCAGTTATTTCCTTTAATAGATTTAACGCTTTTCCTCACCTGGTCGGCCAGGGTTTGGAAGCCAAGGCTCTGGTAAGTTTTAGACAGAGCGCTGGCTATTCCGTCGTTCAACCCGTTTTTAACAATTGAATTACGGAATACATCAATAGCTTCAGTATACCTTCTATTTAGAAAATGTTCATATCCTTCAAAAGGAATCAGGCCTTTGGCTTTAATGCCCTTGCCGGGTAAATGAAACCTGTATATTGCATAAAGAAAAAATAAAGCCCGTACGCGTTCATACAGATTTTCGTTTTCCCGCCAAAAAGTTTAAAGCGCCTCGCATTCCTGCAATAGATCATTCAGTGATAATTTTTTGCAATAATCATCCAATGAAGTATTCCGGGTATTCGGATCGTTGGAAAGAATTAGATCGGTTAATGTAGCCATATAATTAATTTAATAAATTGTACGAATAAAAATAATTGCAGAGGTATTCTAAATATAATCGCTTCGACCCACCCCCGAACCCCTCCCCACATAGTGGCACGGCAAGAGGGGACTTTTTTAATTTTGATGAATCCGGGATTATAAGACGAGACAGGACATGCCTCGTCTTACCTTATCTGCCGCTAAATCCCGGAGGGATGAAATGTTTGTAGCCCCGGGTGTTAACCGGGGGGTAAACAAATCATCCAAAATCATTTCCCCTCTCCTTTATTAGGAGAGGGGTAGGGGTGAGGTCAAAACCTGGTTTAGTGCACAAATAACTCACCTTCAATCCCCGATCGAATTGAGACAGGCTCTCTCTTTCGAAGTGAGGCATGAAATACAATTGAATTACCATCGAATGACAATTGCCTGACCACCGAATGACCATGTCTGACTATTCTTCCGTCTTGTTAAAGTAACTCAATTCCTTTTGTGCAAGCAGTTCCAGCATTTTTGTAAGAACAAGGTCTCTGTCTTTGCCGTTAAGGGCGAGGGCTATCTGGGCGGTGAACAAACCGTATTTTGATCCAATATCATACCTCATTCCCGGATGTTCAAAGGCCAGGTATTGTTCTTTCTTTGAAAGTTCATCCAATGCGCGCGAGAGCGTAACAC
>CAZUCY010000141.1:0-8623 GCA_964618785.1 uncultured Ignavibacteriaceae bacterium
ATTTTTTTAAAGATTCACTAATAAGACTTATACTTGATAAAGCAAGACTTCTTTCTCCGGATGTCTTAGCGCCCGCGCTTCCTTCGAAGGATAGTACGTCTCCCTCAATATTTAATCCGGTAATTGAATCTTCCATTTCAAGAGCTGATTGAACAACATCAAAAGTTTCTGCCGAAAGAACTTTTATATGAGTCTTATCTTTGCTAACCGCAATTATCTTTGTATCATTTCCTTCACAATATATACAAATAGTAGTACTCATTTATATTGCAGACAATATTTGTTGAATTCTTGTTTTGTTGTTTGCATAAGCGACTGCATTTTCCAATGAAATTTTCTTTTCAAGATACAATCTTTTTAGATCCTGTTCCATTGTAATCATTCCCTGTGGAGCCCCTTGGTTAATCATCATATAGATTTCACTTGTGTTATTATTCTTTATAGCAGCTTTAACATTTGGGGTAACAATTAAGATTTCTTTTGCAAGCACACGCTTACCGTCAAAACTCGGAACTAATTTCTGTGAAACAATAGCAACTAAAACGTCTGCAAGCCTGTTCCTGACCCGATCTTGTTCGGAAGGATGAATTTCAGCGACTATTCTATCGATAGATTCAACCGCAGATGAAGTGTGGAGTGTAGAAAAAACTTTGTGCCCTGTATCTGTAACTTCAAGCGCCGCAAGTATTGTTTCCGGATCTCTCATTTCGCCAATTACAATTATATCGGGGTCCTGCCTTAATGATTGAATAACACCATCCTTAAATGTTAAAACATCTCTTCCTACTTCCCGATGTTTTATTATGGAAAAATTTGAATCATGAACATATTCAATCGGAGAAGCTATAATAATTATATGAGCTGGATCGAATTTGTTGTGGGCGTCAATAATAGAGTCTAAGGTAGTAGACTTACCCGAACCCGTTATGCCGGTTATTAACGTAAGTCCAAATTTAATGAAAGAATGACTTAATGTTTTAATTACGTTCGGGTGAAAACCGTAACTATCCAGCGATCTTATCTCGGAATTAATTGCACGCATATTTAAAGTAAGCGAATCAAGTTCGAAATAGACATCTGCTCTGAAGCGAATGTTAATATTTTTTCTTTCGTAAAGAAAAGAGTAACTAAAATCCAGATTTTTAGCTGCACTAAGAATCTTTCGTTGGTTCGAATTGAGTAAATTGGCAATTATAAGCGCTGATTCGTCATATGAAAGTAATTGAAAATCCTTAACACGTTCCTTTTTGCCGAATACTCTCATCCAAACAAATCCGCCGCTGCTGTGACCTCCTATTTCAATATCCGAAGCGTCGCGCTCTATCATGCTTGTGAGCATTCTATTAACATAGTTTATTAGAGCGATCCTGCTTTCCTGGACAAGATTCTCCAGATTATCAAGAATGTAGATTATACGATCCGGACCCACCAGGTATGCGGGTATATCATCCACAAATTTGACTAAAATATTTTTTATATCTTTAGGAGGCAATTATTTTCTTTTTAATATTAAACAAGTTAAATTATTGCGTTCGTTTACTAAAGACAATAACAAAATGATATTTAAAATATTTTTTATTACCTGATTAAATATTAATTAATACCTATTCATCGGAAGTTGACGACAAAACTTCTTCAATTGAGCTTAAACCAAGCTTTACTTTTTCTAATCCTGCGTCACGAAGGCTTAAAGTACCGTCTTTTCTTGCCTGTAATCTAATCTTTTCTTCGTCTACTTCAATTCCAGAAGTAACAATTGCTTTTCTAATTTCTTTAGTAAAATAGAGCGCTTCATGAATAGCGATACGTCCTTTATATCCTGTGCCACTGCATTTGACACAGCCTTTTGGTTCAAAAATAATATAATTTCTCCACTCTGCAATCTTAAGTTTTGCGGCCTCCATTATTGTTTCATCAAAATTGACAACTCTTTTTTTACAATCAGGGCATAATCTTCTTATCAATCTTTGCGCTACAATTATATTAATTGCATAAGCAATTAAAAATGGTTCTATTCCCATTTTGTATAGTCTTGCAACGGCGCTTGAGGCATCGTTGGTATGTAAAGTAGAAAAAGTAAGGTGACCGGTATTAGCAAGTTTTATTGCAATGTCTGCAGTTTCCTTGTCTCTCATTTCACCAACCAGTACAATATCGGGATCGTGTCTTAATATTGAGCGGATTGCCTGTTCAAAGTTCATTTTGTATCCGATCTTTAGCTGCCTGGCTCCTTCAATTACATATTCGACAGGATCCTCAACTGTAAGAACATTTACAGTCGAATTAATTACCTGATAAAGAGCCGCTACAAGCGTAGTGCTTTTACCGCTTCCGGTAGGACCGGTTAAAATTACCATTCCCTGGGGCTGGTTTATAGCTTTTTGAAAAGCTTCTTTGGAATAACCGATTAATCCGAGTTTACCGAGATCTCTTATTATTTTCCTATCGTCCAGAATTCTTATTACGACGCTTTCAAATTTATTTTTTAGCTCTGATCCAACCATAGGGAGAACGGAAACACGAAACCGGATTATATGTCCGTCAATTTCTCTTTGCATTGAACCGTCCTGTGCTTTTTCCCTTTCAAACCTGTCCATTCCTCTTGATCGGTCTTTAACAACTGCAATTACTGCCTCGGGCTGGGTGCCTTCCTGCGTGTGCCACGGTTGAAGATTGCCGTCTATACGAATTAAAATTTGTGTCTTGTTTCCTGATTTTGGGATAAAGTGAATATCACTGGCGCCGCGTCTTACGCCTTCTACTAAAGCGCCCTCAACTAAGTTAATTAAAGCGCTTTTATTAATTTCCGCATCTAAAGCTTCTTCATCCAATGCACCTTCATCTTTTTCCATTTGGATTTCAGGAGCTGCTTCTTCCATCATTTTCAAATAAACATTTTCAGGCGGAAGTATTGTCTGGATTAATTTCTCATAATCTTTCTTTCTTATATAAATTACTTCATATTTCTTTGCGTTCAGTCCAAAAGCAATTTTAGGAATATTTCTATCAGTTGGATCAATCGCCGCTAAAATTAATTTGTCTTTAATTTTTTCATCGTACATAAACGGTATAATTTTATGTTCGAGCATTTGATTTTTCATCTGCTCTCCGGCACCGTTTATCATTTGCTTTATTGCATTTAGTCTTTCGGGCGGTACTTCTTCGGGACGGACTTCCAATTCGCGGAAAGCATAAAGTATTGCCACTTCCCTGAAAATAGTATCATGGTCGTATTTAAAATCCTGGACAAGAATTTGCGCAAGATTTCGCTTTATCTTGCTTTTGTCATTTGCCTTTGCACTTAAAGCTTTTTCAAGCATTGCCGCATCGATTATTCCTTTCTTAAAAAGAAGATAACCGATTTTATCAGTCATTTCTAAATTTGTATCAATCATGCGATAGTTCTTTCAATATATATTTTACCAGCCATGCCGGGCGCTTTGGGGTGGATGGTTGCAGTCTCTGCAGAGACTAAAGTAAGCAGGATCATTACTATCATAATGATCATTGATATAAATACCTGAACCAGTTCAATAAAATTTTTAAGTTTATAAACAGTTTCACTTTCATAATAATTGGCAATTTGAAGAGCGGTATTTTTTATAGTACCAGTTTCCTCGCCTGAATGAATCCTTGAAAGAAATGTTTCCGTAAATATTCCGCTTGCGCTGAATGCATCGGTAATTCCTGTCCCTTTTTTTATCATTAGTGGTATGGCGATATTTTTTATTTTTTCCTCAAAATATCTGTTTCCGGCAGCCTCCGCAGCAATTCTTATAGGTTCAATGCTTTCTGCCGAGCCGCTGTAAAGCGTGTAAAAGACTCTGCAAAATACTTCAATAAGAGTTTTGTGAATAAGAGTTCCCACCATTGGAATTCTTAAAATATATTTATCTATTAAGTATCCTCCTTTTTTGGTTTTTGCTAACCGCCAAAAAAGTATCGGCGGTATAATTACTAATATGCTGACCAATAAAGAATTATTCATTAGAAAATCACTTATCTTCAAGGTAAATTTTGTCATTGGCGGAAGCGCAATATTAAACTTAACAAAAAGTTTTGCCGTTTCAGGGAAAATATACCCCACATAGAATAATACGGCGCCAAAAAGCACAAAAAGTGTTACCGCAGGGGATATTAGTGCGCTTCGTAAGCTTTTTTTGAATTCCTGCTGACGCTCTAAAAATTTTGCGGTTGCTTTATATATTTCCGTCATATTACCACTTTTTGCAGCAAGACCAAGCATATAAGCGGTAAATTTCCCGAAAATATTCTGGTATTTTAAAAAGGTCACTTCACTGTCAGCGCCTTTCTTTAACTCATTATTAATGTCACGCAGCGTCTCTTTTAATTTTTTATTTTGAGTATCGTTTATTAATAAAGTTAATATTTCGCTATAGGGTAATTTCTGTTCGAGAAGTTCAGCGCTGATTTTAACAAATGTTACAATTTCTGCAGTAGGCGGATTGAAGCTAAATTCAAAAAGTTTTTTGTTTACAGAGAGGACCGTAAATCCAAGCCTGCTAAGCGCTTCTTCTACTTCTTTTTTAGAAAAAGCCTTTTGTTCGCCGGTAATTGGTCTTTCTTTTCCCCGTCTAACCCTGTAATGATAAGAAGATTTTTTTTCAATATTTTTTATTTTAAGCTGATTCTTATCGGCAAGGCGATAGATTCTTGCTTTCCCTTCGGAAACGGATTTAGCGGATAGTGAACCGCTAATTAACTGACCATTTAATTTTTCCGCAGTAAATTTGAATTCAATCATTTATTTTTCTATTACTTTTTATTCATAAGTCGTTTCAGCTTTTTGTTGGTTTAAATTTTCCCTCCAGTAACCTAGCTTAAGGAATAGGTATGTAATAGCAGCAATAAATATCCCTTTCTTTTTAATCTGATTAAAAACAATAAAATGGAATCTATTAGCTATGCATTTTAGGTTATTTCCAGAATGTTTAGAAAATGCTTTGGGAAATTCAATAATATCCTGAACATTAGAATATATTTTTTCCAGAAACTCTAAACCGGTTTTTCGCTTCTGAGCTGCATAGAAATCACCAGCTTGCTTAAGCTCTTTTCCCACTCCGGATGAAATGTAAATATCACCGTCTAATCCGATTCCTAATTTCTTTGAAAACCTTTTCACCGTCTAACGCTTTGATTTTATTTTTTTTACAATCCTTTATGTTTTTTTTGCCTCCTCTGCCAACAAACGATTAATTTCTTCCTGGAAATGCGAGTTGAAGTTTCCTAATAGTTTATCTATTAATTCTACGCTATCTTCGTATGAAAGCAGGAGGACCTCAACAGCAAATTTCTTAGCCAAATCAGTCATCTTACTTTTCTCCTTTTTATCTTAAATTATTTACAAATATAGCTTATAAAAAATCTGTAAACAATCCCGTATAAATCGTTAACTTAACTTTTCTGCTGTAAATTTAAATTCAAGCATTCTATCTGCTTTATTAAATACAAGACCTGTTTAGTTTAAAAGCCGTTGTATTGAAAACTTAAACTTAAAATCAGAAATATTTTTCTAAAATAATATTCATTAAAAAATACACTATATAATAAAAAATAAAAAGGCTAGTAAAAATATTTTTACTAGCCTTAACATTACTTTTTTTAATAAATATTAATAAACGACAGCAACAGAATCCACTAAAGGCGGAACTCTAACAAATATTTTTGCTGTAACATAATTACTACCGCTGACAATTTGAGTGCCAACACCCTGGAATGTAATTCCGGTTGCTGATCCTGCGGTGGCAATAGTATATGCTCCATTTGCATTTGATCCTAACCCAGTTGGAATAACATAACTAGCAAATGAACTGCCGCCGCCAGCCATTGCTGTAGGTTTACTATAGTACTCATGCGCCAGAGCAGCCAAATTATTAAGATCGCTAATTACTGCGTCTCTATTGCTGGATATAGAATTTGCGTTAAATAGGTTAATGCCTACTACAATGGCAATACCTACTATAATAACTCCAAGAACGATTAAAAGAAGTTGTTGTTGACCCATTTTTAGATCTCCTCAATTTATTAGTTAAATGTTGTCATGGTTTAAGCAATCTATTTTGAACATGACGTTGTTGTTTTTAATGGTCTCTATTTGTACTATATATTTAAACTAAAAAACGTGCCAAATATTTTGACTTCTATCTTATTATAAAATAGGATGTTTAAAAAATCATTTAAATTAAATGTAAAATTTACCGGTAAAATTTACCGGAGAGGTAAATATTACCGATATTTATGAAAAAACTTTAGATAAAATTTATTAACTAATTGTAATTAAAGAAAATTTATCTGGAAACATCAATTCTTGTAAGTTTCTCTTTTCGTTACTCGTCATTAACAGTGGATGGCGCTTCATCCACGTTGCTCGCTGAGAATTCTTGCTGCTTAAAGCAAACTAAGGCAGAATACAATACGAAAAGATTTAATGGGTACGGAATCGGGCTCAAATTTTTTTAAGCCCACTATTTTGCCTGCTTGCTCAATATCAATGCCTACTATTAAATCCGACTCATCAAAATCAACGACACCTTTTATTACTTCTTTTGAATCTAAACTTTTATTCAGATAAATCGATATAGAGAGGATCTATTCGGGATAATAATTTGATTTTTCGTTCTTCTCAAAGTTCCTATCTGGAAAAACATTATGGTTTGTTTCGCCATCCCCAAGAGTAATCACTTGCAAATACTTACCTAATTCACTTAAAAATCCTAAAAGCGGATTCTGTCATTCTTTTGAACTTCCTTTTTTAAATGATTTTTCGACACTTATTCTATCCATTATTCTTTTATATAAGTATATAAGAACGATTTCTAAATACTTGTTCGCGAAAGTATCGTGTAGTTTTCACTTATAAAAAAGAAGATTATTTTGTAATGAATTTAAAATACGGTTTCTTATGAAAAAATTATCTTATTTTTATATGCAACTCTTTTAATTGCTCATCGTTAACAGTAGATGGGGCATCGTCCATTAACGAGATAGCGCTGGCTGTTTTAGGAAAAGCAATCACTTCTCTAATAGAGTTTACTCCTGCAAATATCATAGCCATTCGATCAAAACCGAAAGCAAATCCGCCATGAGGAGGAGCGCCGAATTTGAAAGCGTTCATTAAAAATCCGAATTTATGCTCCGCTTCTTCCCCGGAAATACCGAGTGATCTAAACATTTTTGATTGCAAATCAGCATTGTGAATTCTTATGCTTCCTCCACCTATCTCGGTTCCATTCAGAACAAGATCGTAGGCTCGGGCTCTGACTCCCCCGGGATCTGTTTCCATAAACTCAATATCTTCAAGATTTGGAGAAGTAAAAGGATGATGCATCGCATAATATCTTTTTGTCTGTTCGTCCCATTCAAAAAGCGGGAAATCTGTAATCCATAATAGTTTTGGCTCAGCATCCGGAGATATTAAATTTAAGCGTCGTGCCATCTCCAATCTTAATGAACCCATAAAGGAAAGAGCCTTAAGCCTGGGTCCGGTCAAAATAAAAATCAAGTCTCCGGATTTTGCTTTAACCGCTTCAACAAGTTGTTTCTTCTCTTCATCTGTTAAGAATTTGGCTATAGGCGCTTCTAATTCATTATCCTTAACACGCATCCATATTAAACCGCCAGCCCCGAGTTTCTTTACAAAGTCAGTAAGTACATCAAGTTGATTTCGTGTATACTCACCGCAGCCGGGTGCAAGCATGCCTGTAATTATTCCTTTGTTTTTAATGTGATCCTGGAATACCTTGAAAGAAGTATCCTTAAAAACCTGATTAAGAGTAACCATCTCTAAGCCAAAACGTAAATCGGGCTTATCACTGCCGAATTTTTCGAGCGCTTCATCAAATGTCAACCTTTGGAGTGGAAGTTGTAGATCACGGTTAGAAATGTCTTTATACAATAATTTCATCAATCCTTCAACAATATCGAATATATTTTCCTGATCAATGAAAGACATCTCAATATCTATCTGAGTAAATTCGGGTTGTCTATCTGCCCTAAGGTCTTCATCTCTGAAACATTTTACTATCTGAAAATATCTATCAAGGCCGGAGACCATTAACAATTGCTTATATTGTTGGGGAGACTGAGGCAGGGCATAAAACTTGCCTTTATGAAGCCTGCTTGGCACCAAATAATCTCTTGCACCTTCGGGAGTGCTTTTCATAAGAACAGGTGTTTCAACTTCAATAAAATTATTTGTATCAAAATAATTTCTAACAAGCTGATACATCCTATGGCGCATCAAAAGGTTTCTTTGTACAACAGGTCTTCTTAAATCTATATAACGATATTTTAATCTTATATCTTCACTTGTATCAATTTCATCTTTTATTGGAAATGGCGGAGTTTTTGCTTCGTTCAAAATTATCAATTTATTAACCATTACGTCAATTTGTCCTGTATTCAAGGTAGTATTTTCGGTACCTTCGGGCCTTTTCCTTACTTTACCCTCGATTGAAATAACAAATTCATTACGTAAAACAGAGGCATTTTCATGTGCTTCTTTATCAAAACCGGGTTCAAATACAACCTGTGTTATGCCGTAACGATCTCTAAGATCAATAAAAATTAACCCGCCTAAATCACGTCTTGTATCAACCCAGCC
>CAZUCY010000142.1:0-8612 GCA_964618785.1 uncultured Ignavibacteriaceae bacterium
TTTACGTATGTAACTCATAATTTGAGAAGAAATAGTTTGACTTTGATTCACTTTGTCGCTCCACGATTTTGATTTGAAATCGGTTACTATGAAAATTCTCTATAAAATAATATATTTAAATAACTTATGGTAACTCCCGGAAAAAAAACCGGGCAGTAGTGATTTATTATAACAAAT
Source organism: uncultured Ignavibacteriaceae bacterium (assembly GCA_964618785.1). Classification (GTDB taxonomy): domain Bacteria; phylum Bacteroidota; class Ignavibacteria; order Ignavibacteriales; family Ignavibacteriaceae; genus FEN-1297. The sequence goes on from CAZUCY010000142.1 coordinate 178, forward strand.
TAAATTATTTATTTATACACAAGTTGGTTTAATGATAATATCAAAATAATTTATTAAACATTACAATACAAAATATCAATTTTATTTAAAATAGTGAAGGGATGGTTTCCCATCCCTTCTTTAGGATTAATCCAATAAATGCTTAAAAGCGCCCGGAGCAAAATGCGGATAAATTCCTTTAAAAAACATGCTTCGCTTAGCAAGAACAATACTGGCTGGTATTGCATCAACATTAATCAAAGAATATGATGCGCCGAATTTACTGTTTATTACTTTTAAAAATTCATTAGCAATTATTGCCTGCCCACGGTTTGTAGGATGCACTCCGTCCAAACTAAATAATCCGCCTACAAAGAATGCAGTTGAAAAACCTATTCCGTTTTCTACAAGACCGCCCGATGCAATTGAATTAAAAAATGAATTAATATCAACAAGTCCGAAACCTTGTGAACTAGCGACTCCTGCAATTGTTGAATTGAACTCAAATGTAAAAGTTTCAGCCGTCGTAATCTCGGCTGGATCAAGTATTAAAGCATCCGGCCATGGATTATATGGACTAAAACCAAAAGGCTGTGTTACGATTATACCGGTTGGTACCGTTGCACCTATTAAATGGTAATACAATCCTGTAGTATCACCAAGTAACCCTGTATAATTGCTTGCCGGTAATGTTATCAATACCTTATAGTTAGCAAGCGCTGCTGAATCTGCATAAGTTAGAGATGCTGAAGTATTCCCGTGTGCCTGGTAAAACAAGCCTGGAGATCCTTTGGAATGTATATATGTCCACGGTATTTTTTGTGCCATTAAAGGTCCAACAGTGGTAAAATATGGTAAAGCTGTTACATCAGGAATATTTGCTACAACAACTTTGGCGCCCATTGATGCTATACTGTCACCTAACAAGGTATATAAACCCTGGAATTTTCCGGCATCAGTTGGAGTAGAAGGTGACGTACCGCCGCTTGTTGCAAACCCTAATACGTCATTATTGCCTATCCATAGTGTCACAAATGAAGGCTTCAAACCTTTTGCCTGTGCATATTGAGAGCCTTTTCCTCTCAGAATTATATCAAAATACTGATTAGCGCTTCCACCTACTAAATATGAAGCGCAAGTCGTACTACTGGTTGCATTCAAAACATCATATACAACTGCACCGGGCACTCCAAGATTATTATATGAGCTGGGATAATTAGAGTTTATAGGAGCGCCGACATTACTATTTACCGTTAAATTAATAACGCCGGTTGCCGGATTAAAAGATTGAACTTCTATACGCCCGCCAAGACCCGGATCAGATATAAACGGAATTGAATAATTTGAGTTTACCTGTTGTGCAATTAAATTCCCATAAGAGTATACTTGCGCACTTTGATACAAAGCGCCAGATTGATAACCGGCAGTTATACTGTTCCCTATAGAAACGTATCTTGACAAATCAGCGTTGCCGCTTTTTGAGCTGGGTCCTGTCAAATTCGTTCTATCCTGGCAGCCCGATACAATAAAAACAACCAATAAAACTACTGCAGTCCATTCTTTTAGGAAAAGAATTAAATTTAATAATTTTTTCATTTTTCAAATCCTTTCCTTTTATAAACTATATGATAAAGTTAATGAAACCAAATTCGCGTAGGCATTATAAGTGCCGTTAAAAGGACTATATGAATTTGGATTGGTACCAGCCGGAACAACATTCCCCGTAGCATAATCTTCTAATGAATTATTAACCGTTAACTGGTTGTTTCTTATAAACAAGTATGCTGCATTTAATGTTAACTTTCTTGTTATCTTATAACCTAAACCGCAACTAAAACCAAGCCTGTTGGATTCAGGAAGTGATGGGTTAACATATTCTGCTTTAACAGGGCTTTTATCAAAATAAATCCCGGCTCTTATATCCCAATCGGGATTCAAATTATATTCGGCGCCAAGACGCACTATATATGAATTATCATACATTCTTGGATTTGCTACAGATTCTTTAGGACTGGAAAAATTAAATGTCAAAGTATCATAACTTGACCATCCAACATACTGAAAATCAGCACTAAGTAATAGTTCAGGTATTATTCTGTAAGCTGCGCCGAATGCAAGATTTAAAGGAGCAGTTAAATCAGCGGAAACATCACCGTTTGGAAGCACTGAAGCAAGCTGTGAAGCGCCTATAGTAGACACAGTACCTTTGAATCTGTACAATATTTTACTGTGAAAAGAAACGCCGAATGAAAGGTTATCCGATGGTTTATAAAGAGCGCCTAAATTATAACCAAATTCAGAATTATCTTTCCCATTCATTGTTACTAAAGCGTCTCCTGCAAATGGATATTGTGAAGCTTCTTTGGTAATATTTACAGAAGCAAAACTGTAAACTAATCCTGCGCTTATTGAAAGATTATCAAGCAGGTTATAAGCCGCTACAGGGGAAATAGTAAAAACTTTTAGAGAGATTCCTTCAGCTAAATATTTTCCAACCCAGCTTGAATCCCATTGTGATCCTAAACCGAATGGACTAGTAAAACCAATTCCAAAAGCCCAATCCGAATTATATCTGTATGTTGCATAAAAATGGGTCGGGAAAAATGTCTGTTTTGTAGCGTCGTATTCTGTTACTTGAGGTGAAACGCCTCGGAAAGTGAACACAGGTGCAATTAAAGTACTGCCCAGCATAAAATTTACACCGGAGAATTGAGTTAATCCTGCCCCATTGAAATATATTGCGGAAGGATCATCGGCAACGGCAGTAAATGCTCCCCCCATACCAAGAGCTCGGGCGCTATTTTCATTTAACTGGAATCCGCCCGCAAATGCCTGGCTTAGGCTTATCGATAGAAAAAGAACGAAAGCAAGTATTTTTATTTTCACGTTTTCCTCCATTTGTTTTGTAATAATGAATTAATTATACGTTGATTAAAGAAATTTTGTTAAAAATCATAAAAAGCTATTGATACAAGAGACAAATAAATTACAATTTCTTATTATCAGTTTTTTTTGATAATAAGTGTTTGAAATTTATTTGTTAGTTGTCATTTGCTTCTTGTTATTTTTACCATTAATCTTTTTACAGCATGAATTAATTAACTACAAACCAAATTGAAAAATTATTCAATTGTAAAGTGGAGCGTTCTTTTTCAATTATAGATCAATTCAGTTCATTTATTCTATTTTTTTTGAATTAAATAATAAGCATTTAATTCCTTTATTCCAAAAGATTTCTCTTTACAACAGGAGCGAAGTATTCTTATAGCAATCTTCCGGCCATTGGTAATTAATATTTCATTATATACAATTAGGTCTAATTTAATTCTGCTATTGTTATACCGTCTCCACCAAATTGTATAGGGGCAAAATAGAAATTCTTAACCCGTTCATGGTTCTTTAATATATCCTGTACTGTTTTTTTTAAAATGCCCGTGCCTTTCCCGTGTAAAATTTCTATTCTTATAAGTCCCGATGAATATGCATTATCAATAAATTTTATTACTTCAAATTCAGCCTCTTCAGGCTTTTCACCTCTTATATCAAGTCGCTGTTGAGGCATTTCAACATGCGGGATACTGTAAATTGTTCTTTCTTCCTTTTTATTATCTTTTTTAGAATGGACAAGATTATTTACCTGAATTTGCATCTTAACAGAACCAAATCTAACAGTTGCTTTCTTCTTATCTTTTGATAATTCTAAAATTTCTCCGATAGACTGCGTATCTTTAACCGTAACAGGATTACCAACATTAAAATTATAGTTTCCTTGATTTAAATCAATATCTTCTGTTAAAAAAGTTTTATTATTCTCCTTTATTTCCCTAACTATTTTTTGAGATTCTTTAATAACTTCGTTCTTTGCGTTGGATTCTTTCAATTCCTTTATTACATTTTCTATTTTGCGGTTTATTCCATTAATATAATCTTCTGCTTCTGCTTTTGTTTTTTTTAAGATTTCTTTTTTCTCACAGTTAATTTTTTCAATATTTTGTTTATAAAGATTAGATAACCCTGAGAGTCTTGCATTTTCAATTTCTGTTTTTTTTAATTTATCTTCAAGCTGCTGTGACTTTCGCTCAATATCCACAAGAAAGTTTTCAATCTTATATTTGTCCCTTTCAAGATAATTAGAGGCAAGTTCTAAAAAGCTCTCTGTAAGTCCTATTCGTTTAGCAACCTCAAAAGCATAACTTGAACCGGGAATACCCTGCTTGAAAACATAGGTCGGCTTTAGATTATGTGTGTCAAACTCCATAGCGGCATTCTCAAAACCTTCAAGAGTGTTTGCAATTATCTTTAAACTGCCGTGGTGTGTTGTTGCAAAAGCAGTAGCATTTTTATCGCGTAAGGTAATAAGCATAGCCGTTGCTAATGCTGAACCTTCCGCAGGATCCGTACCGGTTCCGATTTCATCAAGAAGAATTAAGGAATTGGAATCAGCACTATTTAAAATTCTATTGATGTTTGAAAGATGAGAACTGAAAGTAGACAAATCATCTTCAATTGACTGTGAGTCACCAATATCCAGTAAAATATTGTTAAAAAAATGAAAATTTGAATCAGTGCTTGCAGGTATGTGGATACCAGATTGAACCATCAAAGAAAAAAGACCGATAGTTTTTAATACAACGGTTTTTCCACCTGCATTAGGCCCTGTAATTAAGACTATTCTTTTATTTCTCACATTTATATTTAAAGGAACAGTATTTTCTCTTCCTAGTTTTTTCAAAATGATAGGGTGCCGACCATCATTTATCAAAAATGGTTTTTTATTATCTATTGCGGGAAATGAACCTATTATTTCAACAGAATATTCAGCTCTGGCAAATATTGTGTCTATATAAGAAATGACTTCAAGAGAATTCTTTAACGCCGCACTTAGTTCGCCAATCCTCTTAGTCACTTCACGTAGTAGTCTTTCTATTTCTCTTCTTTCGGCAAATGAAAGCGAAACAATATCGTTATTTAATTCAAGTGTTTCTTCAGGTTCGATATACACAGTTTGCCCAGTTGATGATTCCGAATGAATAAAACCGCGTATGTGCCGCTTGTGTTCGGATTTTACCGGTATTACAATTCTTCCGTCCCGAAGAGTTAAGTAATCTTCCCTGACAATATCTTTTTCATTCAGCGATTTTATGATTCGGTTTACAGAACGGATTAATTCATCGTTTTTAGAACGTATATCCCTTCTAATTTCTGCAAGTCTTGGACTTGCGCTGTCCTTAATTTCGCCGTTCTCACTAATTATTCTATGAATAAAATTTTCAAACAGCTTGTCAATAAAAAGTCTCCCTGTTAACTCATTCAGCAACGGCGCTGTTTCAATATTATATTTTAAATAATGGGCAAGATTACGGGAAATAACGGCAAGCTTCAGTATCTCCAAAACTTTTTTGCCTTCAATTATACCTCCTTCAATAGCGCTGGTGGAAATTATTATGTCAAGATCAGGTATAAATTCCAAAGGTGGAAAATCATTTTTTATTAATATTTCTTTAGCCTCGTTTACAATATTACCTTCATTTATTGTCTCTGCTAAGGAATTAAGCGGCTTCAAAAACAATATAAGAGATTTACCTTTTTCGGTTATGCAATATCTTGAAATATATTGAAGAATTTTCGGGTATTCCAGTTTCTCAAGAACTGAATCGGATATCATTGAGTGGTATCCTTTTCATTAATATAATCTTTTATAATCTGTTTTGTCTTTGGCGTATAGTTATTCAGATAATCAACCGTTGACGGAATTATTCTATAAACCTTGCTATAAAACAAAGAGGAATTTTTAATTTTTTTTGCGGGGGCGTTAAAAATATTCATAAGAAATAACAATGCACTTACAAAAAAAAGTATCTGAATTGTTCCTACTGTGCCGCCTATAATCTGGTTTATAAGATTATTCACTTTATCAAACGGGTGTATGACTCTTTTAATTACTGAGGATAAAAAGATAATGAAAAGGAATATTAATATTCCCGCAATAATTTCAGAAAGGTAAATTTCAATCCCGAAAATTTTTTCTAGTATTTTCCCCAGGTCGCCTGCAAATTTAACGGCTAAATAGATACCCAATCCGAATCCTATTAATCCTATAAGCTTTCTTATAAAACCGTCTTTATAACCAAGTATAAATCCAATAAGAGCAATAACTATAATTATAATATCAAGCAGATTCAATTGATACCCAGGAAATTTTCTACTGCGGATTTTACTAATTTACCGTCTGCTCTGCCTTTAAGCAGTTTCATTACCTGCGGCATTAGCTTTGGAAAATCCTCTTTGGATCTTGCACCGATGTTTTCTGCTGTTTTTTTTATTTCTTCTTTAATTTCTACTTCAGTTAATTGTTTAGGAAGATACTGCATGATAATCTGCAATTCGCTTTCTTCTTTAGAAGCCAAATCTTCCCTTTTAGCGTTTCGGTACTGCTCCACTGAGTCTTTTCTCTTTTTTGCGGCAGTGCTTAACAGTTTTATTTCTTCTTCAGAATTTAATTCTTTTCCGGTACCGCTTTTTTCAAATTCCAATATAAGTGCCCTAATTGACCGGACGGTTTCAAGTTTAAGCTTATCGCCTGATTTCATTGCGGCTTTAAGATCTTCATTTATTTTCTCTTTAAGACTCATTTTGCCCTCAGTATAAAAATAATTTTCACAATCGAAAAAGCAGGTTAATTTTTATAACCTGACATGTCGAAATAATAAATTTTGATTTTATCAAATATAATATACAGAAATTTGAATTTCTATTGATTACCACCCATTAATCCGGGGTTATTGCTTCAAACCTCTCTTTTAGCTCAATAATATTACCTGAAATAAAATTAAAATTATTAAACAAACTATAAATCAGTTCTCCTATTTCATACGGCTTTATCCAATTATTATAATTAGCAGATTTCATCCATTGTCGGTTTACTGGTGTATCTATAATATATGGCGCAATGGCATTAACCGATAAATTTATTTCTTTCCCTTCGATTGCAAGAGTTTTAACAAGAATATTAAGAGCGCTTTTAGAAATGCCGTAGGCAATTTTTTTAGACTCTGCATGAAAACCGGTATATGCCGAAGTAAAGCATATAGAACCACCCGAACATTCTTTAACTAATCTTGAAAAATACTTGGCAAGAAGGAAATTTGTTTTCAAATTTATATTAAGCATTTTTTCCAAATCGGATTCATCTGTTTCCCATAAGAACTTTCCTCCGGTATATCCTCCGATTGTACTGAATAGGAACAAAGTTTTATCACTATCAGGAATTATATGATTAAATGCTTCAACAACATTTTTTTCAATGGAAAGGTCTTGTGCTTGAATATTTTGAACATTTTGTCTTTCTATTTTAGTTTTTCCATCCCGATGTGAGCCGAATAAATATATTTCGTTAAATTCTTTTCCAATTAATATTTTAGCAACTTCATTTCCCAATGCGCCATAAGCGCCGAAGATTAAAAGTTCCTTTTTCATACCCTTCCTATAATTTTATTTATTAAATAATTCGATAAGATAAAGTTAATAAAACACCTGTCTGCATAAAAAGACCTATATCAAATGAAAGCGGCTAATTTTTTTAAATTTCAAATACTTAAATATTTGATAACCTAATAATATATATTCATATTTTAGTTTATTTTTCATAAACTCGTTTTACTAATTTATATTTTATAATACGGAGGTGAGATGTCCACTTTGATGGCAAGCATTTCAGGTGTAAGAGGAATAATTGGCGATACCCTTGATCCCGAAACAATTATTAAATATACGTCTGCTTATGCGAATTTTATTGGCAAAGGCAAAGTTGTTGTTGGGCGCGATGCTAGAAAAACCGGTGAGATGGTATTATCCTTAGTAGTGGGAACGCTTCTTGCTAAAGGTCTGGATGTAATTGAAATCGGCATTTGTCCAACGCCTACTGTGCAATACACGGTTAAAACTTTTAAAGCAAACGGAGGCATCGCAATAACTGCAAGCCATAATCCCAATCAATGGAATGCCCTTAAGATGTTGAACAGTACGGGACAATTTTTGTCACCCGGTGAATATATTCAATTCCAAAAGCTGCTTAATAATTTTGATAAAAATTATGCAAGTTGGAACGAAATTGGCAAAATAACCCGAACGGATGAAGGGCTAAAAAGACATGTTAACGATGTTTTTAACTTGAAGCATATAAATAAAGAAGAAATTAAAAAAAGAAGGTTCAAAGTATTAGCAGACTGCGTAAACGGTGCAGGAGTTTATATTATCCCTTCTTTTCTAAAAGCATTCGGATGTGAAGTTATTGAGCTGAACTGCGAAAGAACAGGCATATTCCCACGCTTGCCTGAACCTTTACCTGAGAATTTAACGGAAACGATGAAAGCCGTTAAACAGAGCCATGCGGACTTCGGCATTGTTGTTGATCCTGATGTTGACAGGCTTGTGTTGATAACAAATGAAGGTAAACC
>CAZUCY010000143.1:0-8531 GCA_964618785.1 uncultured Ignavibacteriaceae bacterium
TGGAAAATTTATGAAGGTGATAAATACTGGGTTCCACCGCTATTAATGGACAGGAAAAAAATCCTTAGCAAAGAAAAGAACCCTTTTTTTAAACATGCTGAATCTGAATACTTCCTTGCTGAGAAAGACGGCAAGCTTGCAGGTAGAATTGCCGCTATAAAGAATGATTTGCATAATAAAACACATAATGATAAAATAGGTTTTTGGGGGTTTTTTGAGTGTATAGATGATCAGGAAGTAGCTAATGCATTATTTGATGCAGCAAAGCAATGGTTAAAAGGCAAAGGACTGGAAGCGATGCAGGGTCCGGCCAATCCTTCAAGTAATGATGAATGGGGTATGCTGCTTGAAGGGTTTGATGATGAACCAAGAATTTTGATGACCTATAATCCCCGATATTATCTTAAATTATGCGATGGTTACGGTTTTGTTAAAATAAAAGATCTGTATGCGTATAAATTGGAAAATCAAAAAGTAATTGCTTCCGAAAAAGTTAAACGTGTTGCCGAAATTGCGCAAAAAAGATCAGGGATAAAAATTGAGCAACTTAATATGAAGAATTTTAAAGCTGAAGTTGAAAAAGTAAAATATATTTATAATAAAGCCTGGGCTCCAAACTGGGGATTCGTTCCTATGACGGAAGAAGAACTGGATGCAATGGCTAAAGATTTAAAATCTCTTGTTGATCCGTCACTTTTAATTTTTGGAAAAATAGACGACAATCTTGTCGGCTTTGCATTAGTTCTGCCTGATTATAATTACATCTTCAAACAATTAAACGGAAAGTTGTTCCCATTCGGATTTATAAAATTGTTTACCCAAAAGAAAAACATTAAGTGGTGCAGAATTATTACATTAGGCATCATACCGGAATATCAGAAGCGGGGTTTGGATTCGGTATTTTATTGGGAAATAGTTAACAGGGCACATAATGTTGGTATTGATCTGGGTGAAGCAAGCTGGATACTCGAGAATAATGATATGATGAACCGTGGCGCCGCAGCTATGAATGGAATCTTGTATAAGAAGTACAGACTATATGAAATAAATATCTAAATCATGTAACTAACGCAATTGCCAAATTTTTATTAGATAGCACCGAGTTTTAACTTGGGGAATAACGATAGTCTGGATATTATAGGCTTTTCCTTCAGGGGAGGATGAGCCTATGGTTTAAGCCTTATGTTTTAAACAATTTTTGAACTGACCATCCCAAAAAAAAATCCTTGCCGATTGGTCCATATTATCGTACGGCTAAATTATTATTTTTTATGCCCCGACTTTTGCCAATTGAAGAAACAATTTTAGCTTTTCCTATGGATTGAAAATCAAGACACAATATTAATTTAAAAATGCGGCTAAAGCCAAAAATTTAATCATACCCTTTACCTCCACATTAAACTCATCTATAGGTCAGCGACGGGCTATTAAAATTTAATGACATAGTTCTGCAACATTCTCAGTAGTCAAGCAATAGGAAAAACCGGATATATAAAGAAAAAAATACTCGTAGGATATCACTTGCTAAGCATTTTAATTTCAAAGGGGGGTATAAGAAATAAAAATAATCCATTTAAAACTAATTTGAATTGAGCACCACATCATATTGAGCGGTATGAGACGGATCAATTTGTTTTAAGGTTTTGAAAATACTTTTATCCCGATAACTACTCAAATAATTAACTAATGTTCCGCTATTGGCATCAAAAAAAGTTCTTAATACGGGGCTGCTAAAATCGACTTGGTTTCCTAAGCCGGAAATAGTATTTATTGCTGCTACAATTAAATTCTGGGCTTTATAAGCATCGACCGGGTTCTGTTTATTTTCAAAATAATCAACACCATAATAAAACTGGTAGCAAGCTTTACGAAAAGGTTGAAATTTGCCGTCCAGGATATCTTCCGCTAATGCCTGCCTACTGTATAATCCGCTTCTCGCCCAACCTTTTGCAAAACTTGAAGTGGTTGCCAAATTACAAATTCTATATGCCCTATTAAAATACGCTGTACCGCCAAGTTCATTCCATGAGTCTTCATTATACCCGATTACTATATTCGCATAATAATCAAGAAAGCTTGTCAATGGGTCAAATGAAGATTGGTTAGAAACCAGACCCTGTCCTTTTTGATATATAAATTGCCAACTGCCGTCATTAATCCTCAACATTTGCAAAGTCTTATTAGATTGATAAACAGCTCTTGTACTTGTTAAAATAACTTGGGCAGTAAAATTTCCGTCGCTGGAAGCTGTTAGGAAGAGAATAGTCATTGCACAATCTATTTTATCATTTTGCCAGTTACTGTTGGAAAACACAGTTCTATTCATATAGTTTGTCACAGCAATATCAAACCCATTAACCAAAGGCCTGTCTGAAATTGAAAGATTTGCTAAATTTACCGTCACGTTGCAATTTAATTCTTGCGCAATTGCAACGGAAGTTAAAAACAACAGCGCGCCAATAAAAAGCTTCATAAAATTCCTTAATTTCAAATATAGATTATTTTAATATATAAATTTCAATATTATCTAACAATAAACAAAAAAATATCCATAATATTATTAATTTATTTCGAAAAATTAAATTGCCCACCGGCAGGGCTGAATTTGCCAAGATGGCTGTTTATATTGTTATTGTTTAATCTATTTCATTAGTATAATGACATTAACTTTTATCTTAACAGATCTGATTTCATATAAAATCTATTTTACTGTTTTTGCTATCACCTACAAAATACATATCTACTTCACCCTTTCCCTTAACCTCAAGTTTCCCCCTGTATTCACAATCAAAATATTCTTTTACAAGATCATAAGTACTGCCGGAAATATTAATCTTGCTAATTCCTGAACTATTTTCCATTCGGCTTGCTATATTGACCGTATCCCCCCATACATCATAAGCAAATTTGTTTATGCCGACAATACCAGCAACAATTGGTCCTGTGTTAATCCCTGCGCGCAAAAGCCACTTAACTTTTGAATTTTTATTCTTTTTGAATAAATAATTGATCATCTCTTTAGTTGCATAAATTACTTTTGAGGCATTATCAAATGATTTTTCCGAAAGTCCACCGCAAACCATATAAGTATCACCAATTGATTTAAGTTTTTCAAGTTCATATTTCTCTACTATTAAATCGAAATTGCTAAAAATTTCATTTAATTCATTTACCAGTTCAGCCGGATTCATGGTATTTATGATTTGCCTAAAGCCGTAAAAGTCAGTAAACAAAATCGTTATTGATTCAAAATGGCGCGGAACAACCACACCGTTTAACTTTAGTTCTTGTATTATCTCATGCGGTAAAATATGGTGCAGCAATTTATCGGTATTAAATTTTTCTTTTTCTAATTCCTTTGTTTTTAATTTAAGCTGAGATTCCATTCTGAATTTGTAAAGAGCTATTTCTATTGCACTGTGAAGTGCTCGTTCATCAAACGGCTTTAGCAAATATCCACCTGGTTCAGTAAGCATAGCACGTTGAAGTGTTTCTTCATCCGCCAATGCCGTCAAATAAATTATGGGGATATCATATTTATTTTTTATAATTTGTGCAGTCTCAATACCGGAGAGTTTATCATTGAGCATAATATCCATTAAAACAATATCCGGTTTCTCAATTTTAGTTCTTCGTATTGCGTCAAACCCATTACCTACAAAAGAAGTAACTTCATAACCAAGCTTTTCCAGAATTTTTTTTATATCCAATGCAATAATAAATTCATCTTCAGCGATAAGTATCTTTGTTTTTTTCTGAATCATTACATCAACTACTATTACTATTCATATTTTTAATACACTATCGGAATTTTAAAATGGCGAAATTAACCGTATCTGTCCGAACCTCTTTATTAAAATTTAAATTATTATTTTTTGCCAATTTCAAAAGCTTTTAATGGTTCCATTTTTTTTCTGGAAACAAAGTACCTATCGATTTTACCATAACCTGTAATATCAATACTTCCACCATAATTACATTCAAAACATCCATTAATTAATAAATATGTAGATGAAGTTACACACACTTTCCCTGGCAAACTGCTTTTCTCCATTATACCGGCTATATTTACAGTATTGCCCCACACATCATACGTAAATTTATTTTTACCAACGACACCCGCAATTACATTTCCTGAATGAACTCCTGCTCTAATTTCCCATTGAAATTCAGAAACCTTATTTCTTTCCGTTAGATAATCAATCATGTCCAAGGCAGCAAATACAACCGATGAAGCATGATTATCTGTCTCTCTCGGCAGTCCACCGGCTACCATATAAGAGTCACCTATAGTTTTTAATTTTTCAAGGGCAAATTTGTTAACTATCAAATCAAAATTATTGAAGATATCATTAAGCTCGCTTATAAGCTGGCGCGGGTGCATTCCAGATGCCATTTCTGTAAAGCCCCGGAAGTCGGTAAAAAGAAGGGTAACCATAGGAAATTCCTTTGGTTTTACAGAGCCGGTTTCTTGCAATTCTTTTGCTATTTCCGACGGAAAAATATTATGAAGAAGCCTGTTGGACTTAATTTTCTCCTCTTCCAGTTCTCTTGTTCTATCTTTAAGCTGCTGATTAATTTTATACTTGTAGATAGCCATCTCAATCGAAGAATGAAGCGCCCGTTCATCAAAGGGTTTTAATACATAACCGAATGGTTCTGTAATCTTAGCACGCTGAAGTGTCTCATTATCAGCTAAAGCAGTAAGGTAAATAACCGGTATTGCAAATGAGTTCATAATTATATCTGCAGCTTCAATACCTGACATTTCGCCTTCTAATATAATATCCATTAAAACCAAATCAGGATTAAATTCCTTGCATTTTTCAATAGCCTCATGTCCGGATTTTACGGAACCTAAAACCCGATAGCCAAATCTCCTTAAAGTATTTGCAATATCCTTAGCAATAATGTTTTCATCTTCAGCTATCAATATTTTTACATTATCATCCATATAAGGGCCTGTTAATGGCTTAAATTACTTTAAATTTTTGCACAATAACCTTATTTACGGCGTATCACCATAAATTAAGCTTTAACATAGGCAAATTTAATTATTTATTTTGAATAAAACGTATAACAGAATAATAGTAAAAGCTTAAACTATCTTTATATAATATATTATTACCGGGATATATTTTAATTAAAAAAGTAAAGCTGAGAGGATTTCAGAATAGAATTAAAAGATTCACCAAATAGGCTTAAAACCGAATCTGCAATAGGCTTAAGCTGTTTATTAATATAATGCTGATAATCTATATCACCCGGTTGTAATTCGACAGGAACAGGGCCGCGTTTTGTAATTATGTAATGTATTATGCTGCTGTTTTGTCCTATCATTCTCGCAGCTTTTACCTGAGGTGGAATATTTTTAATATATTCATCAATTCCTTTTCTAAGCCTTTTTCTGTAAACCAATTTATCATCAAACTCTCCCTTATTCACTTTAGAGACTACACCCTTTATCCATTCTTTAATATTTTGTCCTTTAAAAATTCTATTATATAACTCCACTTGAAAATCTTTTGCTAAGTGTGTCCAATCTGATCTAACAAACTCCATACCAACAAAATCAAGTTTTTCCATACCATCTATAACAATCAAGCCTGCATATCTTTTTTTTGCTCCAGCTTCACTTCTGCGTGCCGCAGTAATAATAAATTTACGATAGTACTTTTCATATTCAATTTCCAGGTACGACTCAATTTTAAAATCTCTCTTGAGTTTTTCTTTCCAGTAATTATTTAATTCATCAGAAAGTTTTTTACCCAATTCCGGATTTACATTACCTTCTGCTTTCTTCAATTTAACAAACAAAGAATCGGTATCCCCATAAATTACCTGGTACCCCATATTTTGAAGGAATTCTCTGCTGCCCAACAATAGGTACTGTCCTGTACCTGTAATTGCATTAGGAAGATCGGGATGATAAAACCTGCACCCGTGAGAACTCATTACTCCGTAGAAACTATTCATAAGTATTTTTATTGCTTGTGAAAGCTGCTTATCTTTTTTCAATTTTGCTTCATTTCGCTTTTGCATTAATCGGTCAATAAATTCCGGTAGAAAATGGTTTGTTTCTGAGAACTTGTATCCATTTGGAGTATGAATTGCGGATTCTGAGGATAAAAACCGTGATATAGGATCAATTTTAAAGGTTCTGATAATTGAAGGATACAAACTTTTAAAATCAAGCACAGCTACATCGTCATACAAACCCGGTTTAGGATCCAGCACATAACCGCCGTCTGCATGTTCCGATGCCTTAATATCGTTAACATTACAAGCTACAAAACCCGCACGGTGAATTTTTGGCAAATAGAAATGATCAAATGCAGCAGTCATCCTACCAAGTTGATCCATAAACATGCCTGAAATCTGCGCACGTTTTACGGATAGTTCTATTAAACCGACTTTATTAAATATCTCGCTGACTAAAACTGCATCTGTCAAATTATACTCAGCAAGTTTTATTTTATCATCTTTAAAAAGCTTCTCAATTTCCTCTACTTTATTTTTCTCAGGCGTAATAACTTTTCCTTTTCCAAGCAGTTCCCGGGCAACTGTTTCAAGCTTATAATCTTCGAATGAAAAAAAAGATGACCTTAGAGAAACGGGTCCATCGAAAACGATTCGCCCCGGCATAGAGGCATAATAGCCGCCGGATTTTCTTGTTATCAGCATAGTTCTGCCATTATCACGCGCTAAATCAAAAGGTACATTTAAAGCCTGATATTTCTTTTCAAGAAACATCAGATCAAAACCAATAACATGCCAACCGATGATTATGTCAGGATCGACTTTCTTAAACCAAGAAGTAAATTCAATAAGTAATTCTTTTTCAGTCCGAAAAAAAGAGATATGGTTGGGAGTTGTCTTTAAAGCAGTTCCGATCATGAATACTTTTTTGTTCTCACGAAGCCTATCTATAATATGAACCGCCACGGAATATAAAGCATTATTCTTAAATCCTGTTTCGATATCAATTGAAGCAACTACAAACTGAGGTGCAAAGTCACATGGACTTATCCTGGGATTCATGAAAAAGGTAAGGTCATCCTTCTTACGGCATTCGCCTGTTATTAAAGCCTGCACATTTATAAATCTTTCCATTAAAAAACGCTTAACCGGATCTATATCTGATTCGTAGGTTGTAATATTTTGAGAGTTTAGATATTCTACAGCAATCTTTAGATCTCTTTGGGTGTCGAAATAAACAGCATCAACTTTATTACCCTCAAAAGAAGTTAACTGAATTTGCTTTTGTTTATAACTTACAGTTATACTCTTTAAGTAAGCATTGCTATCAAAAAAAAGACGGGTTTTACACTGTCGAAAATTAATTTTACCGGACCGCATTCTTCTGAAATTCCAAATAACCGGATTAAGTTCTTCCCTTTAATATCAAACCACTCACCGGTCAACACAAAAACTTTAGCTGATATCAATGTTCACTTCTCTGAAAAGAATAAGCAACATGTTAAAACCATGATTTACCTTCAACATATTTCAAATAAGCATTATAAATTTTACCTGTAATTTCTCCTGCTTTTCCGTTACCAATAATTCTTCCATTAATTTGTGTAACGGGTTTTATTTCAGTTGTCGTACCCGAAATGAAAAATTCATCGAAATTTTTAATATCACTTTTGTGAATTGCCTGTTGGCTTACTTTTATACCAATACTATTACAAATTTGCAGAATGACAGTACGTGTAACACCGGGTAATATAAAATTTGATAAGGGAGCGGTCCATGCTTCCCCATTTTTTATCCCCCAAAAATTTGTATGTGAACCTTCCATAAGATATTCATCCCTTATTAAAATTGCTTCATCAACCCCTTCATCTACTGCATGCTGATTTGCAAGAACTGCCGGTAATAGTGATATAGATTTAATGTTACACCTTGCCCACCTAACATCTTCTTCAAGAATTACCCCAACACCTTTGTCAATTATATTGTTATCATTTTCTATCGGGGAAACGCATATAAAAATGGTCGGTTTTACTTCATCGGTAGGGAAAGAATGTTTCCTTGGAAATGACACTCCACGGGTTACCTGGATATATATAGATAGATTTGGATTAGAATATTTATTCAATTCAAACAATTTATAAATATTATTCTCAAGAAGATCAGTTTCCGTAAAATTCATTTTTATAGCATTAAGGCTATTTATAAATCTTTCCAAATGGTCGGCAAATCTAAATAATTTTCCATAGTATGTCCTAATTACTTCATATACACCATCGGCATATAGAAAACCGCGGTCGAAAGGTGATATTTTAACATCATCAAGCTCTAAAAACTTTCGGTTGAAATAAACTATCATATATTCACCAAAAAGACTTATGAATTTAAGATCATATTCATGGTTAGAGCATCTATATTGCCGCCGCTTATTATTATCCCCACATTCCCTTCCGGTATCACAGCGCCGCTCAACAACGCTGCAATTCCAAGAGCGCCTGAGGGTTCTACAACAAGTTTCATCCTGAAAAACAAAAATTTAACAGCATCCATTATTG